>JBOGHR010000028.1:0-6552 GCA_050744905.1 Acidimicrobiales bacterium | reverse complement strand
GTCATCGCCCGTCCCCCCCGTCGGCCGGCCCGCCGGCGGCCGCGGCGGCCACCGGCTCGTCGTCCGGATCGCGCCGGCGCACGGGCGGCGGCGGGCGGCGCACGAGGACCACGGCCCCCACCACGGCGATGATCAGCAGGACCGAGGTGATCTCGAAGGCGAACATGTAGCGGGTGAAGATGCTCTCGGCCAGCTTCTCCACGTTGGTCCCCTCGCCGCTGGCCCGGCCGCCCAGCGACGACGCCCCGGTCACCCAGTCGCCACCTCGGGACAGCAGGACGATCTCCGCCAGGGCGACCAGGCCGAGCAGGACGGCCACCGGCCGCTGGCCCCGGAGCGGCTCCCGGCGGATGTCCTCGGCGCGGTCGACGCCGATCAGCATGATGACGAACAGGAACAGCACGACGATGGCCCCGGCGTACACGATCACCTGCACGGCGGCCAGGAAGTGCGCCTCCTGGGCCACGAACAACACGGCGATGCCGAACAGGGTCATCACCAGCGACAGGGCGGCGTGCACCGGGTTGGCGGAGATCACCACGCCGACGGCGCCCGACAGGACGATCACGGCGCTGGCCAGGAACACGCCCTGGTCGACCCTGGTGGCGGCCAGCAGGAGGCCGTGGGTCACCGGCGGGCCTCGTCGCCGGCCGGCAGGGCGGTGCCGCCCTCGGCCGACTGCGCCGGCTCCGGCGGGCGCACGCCGTAGCCCAGCTCGCCCGACCACTGGACCCGCCCCGAGAAGCGGGCGTCCCCCGACGAGGAGGTGGCCCGCACCCACGCCGAGGTGTGCTCGTCGTCGCCCTCCCGCCAGTCCTCCCACGCCAGCTTCCGGGGGCGCCCGTCGTCGTCGACGAGCAGATCGTCCTTGGTGTAGATGGCGTCCTTGCGGTCGGTGAAGGAGAACTCGAAGAGCTTCGACTCGGTGATGGCCTCGGTGGGGCACGCCTCCACGCACAGGTCGCAGTGGATGCAGCGGAGGTAGTTGATCTCGTAGACGTAGCCGTAGCGCTCGCCGGGCGACACCGGGGCGTCGGGCGGGTTGTCGGCCCCCCGGACGTAGATGCACCGTGCCGGGCACACGCCGGCGCACAGCTCGCACCCGATGCACTTCTCCATGCCGTCCTCGTAGCGGTTGAGCACGTGGCGGCCGTGGAAGCGCTCGGCCTTGGGGCGCTTCTGCTTGGGGTACTCGTTGGTCACCCGCTTCTCGAACAGCGTCTTGAACGTGACCTTGAACCCGTCCAGGTACCCCATCAGACCACCTCCTCGAAGGCGGGGGCGGCGCTGGAGCCGGCCTCGCCGCGCGTCGTGGCCCGCCCGACGTTGATGGCCCGCAGCAGCAGCAGCCCGAGCAGCAGGCCCCCGGCGAACACGGCGAACCCGTACCGGCGCCGCATCAGCGAGCCGACGAAGCCGGTCTGGGTGGTCGGCGCCTCGATCAGCATCCCGGCCAGCACCAGGAGCCAGAACAGCGACAGCGGGATGAGCTTCTTCCAGCCCAGGTCCATGAGCTGGTCGTAGCGGAACCGCGGGAGGGTGGCCCGCAGCCACACGTAGGAGAAGAGGAACACGAACATCTTGGCCAGGAACCACAGCAGGGGGACCACGGCGCCCAGGAAGCCGCCGTCGGGCGCCGGGCCGGCCGGTCCCCCGAGGAAGAGGGTCACGATGATCGCCGACATGACCACCGTGGCCATGAACTCGGCCAGGAAGAACATGGCGAAGCGCAGCGAGGAGTACTCGGTGTGGAAGCCGCCGACCAGCTCCTGCTCGGCCTCCACCAGGTCGAACGGCGGCCGGTTCAGCTCGGCGGTGGCCGCCATGCAGAAGATCACGAAGGGCAGGAACCCGAGCCGGAAGACGTTCCACTCGAAGATCGACCCGCCCGACTGGTCGGCCACGATGTCGCTGGTGAGCAGCGACCCCGTCACCAGCACCACGGCGGCCACCGACAGCCCGAGGGCGGCCTCGTAGGACACCATCTGGGCGGAGGCCCGCACCGAGCCGAGCAGCGGGTACTTGGAGCCCGACGACCAGCCGGCGAGCATCACCCCGTACACGGCGATGGACGACACGGCCAGCAGGAACAGGATGCCGACGGGCGGGTCGGCCAGCTGGAGGCGGGTGGTGCGGTCGCCGATGGTGATCTCGCCGCCCACGGGGACGATGGCGAAGGCCGAGAAGGCGGGTACGAGGGAGAGGTAGGGAGCCAGGCGGAAGATGCGCCGGTCGGCCCGCTCGGGCAGGAGGTCCTCCTTGAAGAACAGCTTGATGCCGTCGGCCAGCGTCTGCAGCAGGCCCCACTTGCCGGCCCGGTTGGGGCCGATGCGGGCCTGCATGTCCGACACCAGCTTGCGCTCGAACCACACCATGAGGAGCACGGAGACGAGCAGGACCGCGAAGACCACCACCGTCTTGGCGGCGACGATGAGCAGCACGACGCCGTCCACGCCGTCGGCGAACAGCGGATCGCCGGCCAGGATCACGGCGTCTCCACCCGGACGTCGGTGACGGCGGCGCCCACGTCGATCAGCTCGCCGGCGCCCACGCCGTCGGCGCCGGCGTTGAAGGGCAGGGAGATCGAGCCCCGGGGCACGCCGGGGTCGGGCACGGCGTCCACCACGAAGTTGGCCCGGTTGGACCGGACCCGCACCCGCCCGCCCTGGCCCATGCCCAGGCGGTCCAGGTCCGACGGGTTGGCGCGGGCGCAGGGCTCGGCCGCCAGGGGGGCGAGCGACGGGGCGTGCTGGACCAGGGTCCCCGTGCCGTAGAGCTTGCGGGCCGAGACCAGGCGCAGCGAGTAGGCGTCGAGGGGCGGCAGCGCCACCTGGGCCCGGCCGGCCGAGAAGGTCAGGGTCGGCGGGCGGGGCAGGTCGGGGGCGGGCGCCGCCGGCGGGGCCACCTCGGCCTCGGTGGTCACCGCGGTGGCCGGGACGCCCTGCGACTCCACGGCGTCGATCCCCGGGTCGGACATGGGGTCGACCTCGCCGGGGACGTCGGTGGTCGACCCGGTGGAGGTGTCGGTGGCCGCCTCGCCGGCGGAGCGCAGGTCGCCCGGGCCGGGGGGCGGGCCGGCCAGGGGCGCCACCACGCCGTCGCGAAAGCGGCGGTCGCCCAGGAGCGCCCGGCTGATGCCGGCGTGGGAGGGCGCCAGCCGCTCGATCTCGTCCCACGCGCCGTCCAGGCTCTCGAAGCCGAGATCGGCGCCCAGCCGGGCGGCCAGCTCGGAGGCGATCACCCAGTCGGGCCACGCCACCCCGGCGGGCACCAACTTCTGGCCCAGGCGGGTGACCCTTCCCTCCAGGTTGGTCGTGGTGCCCGGCCGCTCGGCGAAGGCGGCGGCCGGCAGCACCACGTCGGCCTGGCGGGACGACTCGGTGAGGAATGCATCGACGGCCACCACGAACCCGGCGCCGGCCACCGCCCGGCGGGCCAGCTGGCGATCGGGGAAGTCGGCCACCGGGTCGGCGCCCAGCAGGACCAGGCCCTGGAGGCGGCCCTCGGCGGCGGCGGCCAGGATGCCGGCGGCGTCCATGCCCCGCTCGGCGGGCACCCCCGGCCACGCCGCCCCGAACCACTCGCGCCCGGCGTCGAGGGCGACCCGGCCGGGCAGCACGCCGGGGGCGAGGCCCATGTCGAGGGCGCCGTGCACGTTCCCCCGCCGGAGGGCGGGCAGGAAGCGGGCGCCGGGGACGCCCGAGGCGAGGACGGCCGCCGCCGCGGTGACGGAGCCGGCCGACTCGGCCAGCGACGGGCGGCCGAGCACGACCACGGCGCCGTCGGCCAGCAGGGCCCGGGCCTCGGCGACGGCGCTCGCCTTCACGCCCGCCACCTCGGCGCTCGCCCCCTCGACGAGCGCCCGGGCCAGGGCGGCGGCCTCGCCCGGCCGGTAGACCAGGCTGGCCCTGCAGTAGGGGGACATGCCGGTGCGCTGGGGCGTCAGCTCGACGACGGGCACCTTGCCGTCCACGGCGGCGGCCCGCAGCCGCAGGTAGAGGACGGGCAGCTCCTCTTTGAGGTCGGGCGCCAGCAGGACCACGGCGGGCGCCGAGCAGGCCTCGTCGATGGTGGCCCGGGGCAGGCCCAGCACCACCTCGGCGGGCAGGCCGTCGCCCAGCTGGGCGTCCACGTTGTCGGTGCCCAGGACGCCCTTGGCCAGCTTGGCCCACGCGTAGGCGTCCTCGTTGGCCAGGCGGGCCCCGCCCAGCACGGCCACCGCCCCGGGCCCGTGGACGTCCCTGGCCGACTCCAGCCCCTTGGCGGCCGACGCCAGCGCCTCGCCCCACGACGCCTCCACCAGCTCGTCGCCCTTGCGCACCAGCGGCGACCCGAGGCGGCGGTCGTCGTTGACGTACTCGTAGCTGAACCGCCCCTGGTCGCACAGCCACCCGTGGTTCACCGGGTCGCTGTCGATGCCGAGGTAGCGGGTGAGGGCGTTGGACGACGACTGCACGGCCACGCGGCAGCCCACCGAGCACATGGTGCAGGTGCTCTCGACCTGCTCGAGGTCCCAGGGCCGCGCCCGGAACCGGTAGGGCTTGGCCAGCAGGGCCCCCACCGGGCAGATCTGCACGGTGTTGCCCGAGAAGTAGGAGGCGAAGGGCTGGTCGGGGAACGTGTTGACCTCGATGTGGTCGCTCCGGCCCACGAACTCGATGAGCGGGTCGCCGGCCACCTCGTCGGCGAAGCGGGTGCAGCGGTCGCACTGGATGCACCGCTCGCGGTCGATGAGGACGAGCTCCGACAGGGCGATGGGCTTGGCCCAGTGGCGCTTCTCCTCGACGAAGCGGGTCTCGCCCGGCCCGAAGGCCAGGGTCTGGTCCTGGAGGGGGCACTCGCCGCCCTTGTCGCACACCGGGCAGTCGAGGGGGTGGTTGATGAGCAGGAACTCCAGGACGCCGTCCTGGGCCTTCCTCACCGTCTCCGACGTGGTCACGACCTCCTGGCCGTCGGCCACGGGGACGAAGCAGGCGGGCGACAGCATGAAGCCCCGCGGGCCCTTCACCTCGACCAGGCACATGCGGCACATCCCCACCGGCCGCATGCGCGGGTGGTAGCAGAACCGGGGGATGTAGACGCCGTGGCGCTCGGCGGCGGCGATGATCATCTCGCCCTTGCGGGCCTGCACGGGCCGCCCGTCCACCGTGATGGTGACGGCGTCGGCCGCCTGGTCGGTGTGCTCAGCCATAGGGGCAGGCGCCCTCTTTGATGTGGGTCAGGAACTCGTCGCGGAACATGCGCACGGCCGACGTGATCGACGACGGGATGGACGGGCCCAGCACGCAGATGGTGGTCTGGCGGGGCGGCCACGACAGCCCGGGGGCGATGTTGTCGAGCACGTCGAACAGCAGGTCGAGGTCCTCCTCCCGCCCGGCGCCGTCCTCGATGCGGCGCATCACCTTCTCGACCCAGCCGCTCCCCTCCCGGCACGGCGTGCACTGCCCGCACGACTCGCGGTGGAAGAACCGGGTGATGCGCCAAGCGGCCCGCACCATGCAGGTGGTGTCGTCCATGACCACCACCGACCCCGACCCCAGCATCGACCCCGCCTTGCCCACCGCGTCCTGGTCGAGGGGCAGGTCGAGCTGGTCGGGCCCGAACCACGGAGCGGAGGCGCCGCCGGGGATGAAGGCCTTGAGCTGGTTGCCGTCCCGGACGCCGCCGCCCAGCCGGGGGTCGTCGACCAGGTCGCGGAAGGTGACCTTGCTCATCTCGACCTCGTAGTTGCCCGGGCGGTTCACGTGGCCCGACAGCGAGAAGATCCGGGTGCCGGCCGAGCGCCCCTCGCCCAGGGCGGCGAAGGCGGCCCCGCCGTGCTCGACGATCCACGGCAGGTTGGAGACCGTCTCCACGTTGTTCACGATGGTGGGCTGGCCGTACAGGCCGATGGCGGCCGGGAAGAACGGGGGCTTGATGCGGGGGAAGCCCCGCTTGCCCTCCAGGCTCTCGATGAGCGCCGTCTCCTCCCCGCAGATGTAGGCGCCGGCGCCGGGGTGGACCACCACGTCGATCGAGAAGCCGGAGCCGAAGATGTCCCGGCCCACCGCCCCGTGGGCGTACGCCTCGTTGAGCGCCGCCGTCATCCGCTCCAGGCCCAGGGCGAACTCGCCCCGCACGTAGATGAACGCCTGGGCGGCCCCCACCGCGTAGGCGCAGATCAGCGTGCCCTCTATGATCTGGTGGGGGTCACGCTCGATGAGCATGTGGTCCTTGAAGGTGGCCGGCTCGCTCTCGTCGCCGTTGACGACCACGTAGGCCGGGCGGGGCTTGCCGAGCATCGACCACTTCTTGCCCGCCTCGAACCCGGCGCCGCCCCGGCCCAGCAGGCTCGACGTGAGCACCTCGGCGGCGACGTCCTCCGGCTTCATGGTGAGGGCCTTGCGCAGGCCGGCGTAGCCGCCGCTGCCGAGGTACGCCGGCAGGGTCCACGAGTCGGGGATGCCGAGCCGGCGGGTGACGATGGGCTGGGCGTCGGTGAGCGGCACGTCAGGACCCCGGGCTCTGGGGACGGGCGCCCCCCGGCGCGGGCTGGCGAGCGCCGTCGGGGCC
>JBOGHR010000027.1:0-1643 GCA_050744905.1 Acidimicrobiales bacterium | reverse complement strand
GTCCGGGGCCGGCCCGGCGGCGTTGCCGGGCCTCCTACCCCCGGCGGGGGCGGACCTCGGCGGCGACGCTGGAGAGGACGCCGTTGACGAAGCGGCCGGACTCGTCGGTCGAGTAGCGCTTGGCCAGCTCCACCGCCTCGTCGATGACGGCGCCGAGGGGGACGTCGGGGCGCTCGAGGAGCTCGTAGACGGCGACGCGCAGGACGTTGCGGTCGACGACGGGCATGCGGTCGAGGGCCCAGCCGATGGCGTAGCGGCCGACCAGCTCGTCGATGCGCGACCGGTTCTCCTCCACACCCCGTACCAGATCGGCCACGAAGGGCTCGGGCTGAAGGGGAAGGTCCTCGAGCAGCGCCGAGGGCCCGACGCCCTTGACCTCGGCCTCGTAGAGCAGCGACAGCGCCCGCTCCCGGCCCTCCCGCCGGGACCCGACGGTCACCGGCGGAGGCCCCACCGGCTCGCCATCAGCCGCTGACGCGGGTGAGGTACTCCCCGGTGCGGGTGTCGACCCGCAGGCGGTCGCCCTCATTGACGAACAGGGGCACCTGCACGACCACGCCGGTCTCCAGCGTGGCCGGCTTGCGGGCGCCGGAGACCCGGTCGCCCTGGACCCCCGCCTCGGTGGCCGTCACGGTGAGCTCGACGGCGGCGGGCAGGTCCACGCCCACGATCTCGTCGCCGTACATCTGGAGGACGACCGAGTCGCCCTCCTTGAGGTACCGGGAGGCGGCGGCGAGGGCGGCCTCGTCGACGTTCATCTGGTCGTAGGAGACGTTGTCCATGAAGACGTAGTGGTCGCCGTCCCGGTACAGGTACTGCATCTCCTTCTTCTCGACCACGGCCTGGTCGAGCTTCTCGTCGGCCCGGTAGGTGCGGTCGATGACGGCGCCGGTGCGCACGTTCTTCAGCTTGGTGCGGACGAAGGCGCCGCCCTTGCCCGGCTTGACGTGCTGGAACTCGACCACCGAGTACAGCCCCTCGGGCAGGTTGAGGGTCATCCCGTTGCGGAGGTCGTTGGTGGAGACGGTCACTCGATGATCAGGTCCTTGGGGGCGAGCGTGAGCGGGCGGCAACCGTCCTCGGTGACGACGACGGTGTCCTCGATGCGGACGCCGCCGTGGTCGGGGAGGTAGACGCCCGGCTCGACGGTGACGACGTCACCGGCGGCCAAGGTATCACCCGACACCGCCGACACCGAGGGGGCCTCGTGGATGTCGAGGCCGACGCCGTGACCGGTGGAGTGGACGAAGGCGTCGCCCCAGCCGGCGGCGGCGATGACCTGCCGGCAGGCGGCGTCGACGTCCACCGCCCGGCGCCCGGCCCCCACGGCGGCCACGCCCGCCCGCTGCGCCTCGGCGACCACCTCCACCATCCGGACCAGCGTGCCGGAGCGGGGGGGGCCGACGCACACCGTGCGGGTCATGTCCGAGCAGTAGCCGTCCACCACGGCGCCGAAGTCGACCACCACCAGCTCGCCGGGCTCGACCGGCCGACCGGTGGGCCGGGCGTGGGGCTTGGCGCCGTTCGGCCCCGACGCCACGATGGTGTCGAAGCTGTTGCCGCTGGCCCCCAGCCGGCGGACCTCCGAGTCGAGGGCCAGCGCCAGCTCCGCCTCGGTCACGCCGCCGGCCAGCAGGTGGCGC
>JBOGHR010000026.1:0-9354 GCA_050744905.1 Acidimicrobiales bacterium | reverse complement strand
CTGCGCTGTCCCGCCTGCCGTCTCCACCTCATGGAGACTACCAGATCTTGCGCTCCTTATGCAAGACCCGCCCACCAGAAACACCCTGGTCAGAGCCACATTTCTGGCCTACTGCCGGAGGTCTGAGACCTCGTGCCACGGGCGATGAAGGCCGCGCATCGCGACGGCATCGCTCGTCTGGCACGCGGCAATCCGACACCGCTAATCGACTCGGAGTCGGTGGCGGAGTTACAGGCGTGCCGCAAGGACGGAGCCGAGCTTTGGATCGAACTGCGGCTTGCGAAGGTGACGAGCCGGGATCGCGGCCAGTTCGCGCTGGCCGTCATCCGCGACATCACGATCCGTCGGGAAGCAGAAGCCGCCCGCGAGGCGGCAATAAAGGAACTCAAACGGCTGCAGGACGAACTCCACCAACCCAACCAACAACTCGAACTCATCTCACGAACCGATCACCTCACTGGACTGTGGAACCGCCGCCACGTAGAGGAGCATCTCGACATGGCGCTGTCGGCGTCTCGCCGGCATGACCGCCACCTGTCGACTCTTCTCCTCGACGTCGACGACTTCAAGGGCGTCAACAGCCGCCACGGTCACCAGATCGGCGATGTCACACTCCGGGAGATCGCGACTCGCCTTCGCGACAACGCGCGCGCCGAGGACACTCTTGGCCGATGGGGCGGCGACGAGTTCCTCGTCGTCTTGCCGGACACCGCTCTCACCGAAGCTCGAGCAGCAGCGGAACGCCTCAGAGTTGCCGTCGCGGCATCACCGGTGAGGACCCGGAATGCCGACATCCCCGTAACCATCAGCATCGGCGTCGCGGGATGCACCACGAGCGACAAGGGCCGCGTCCTGGCTGACGCCGACCGCGCCCTCAGTCGCGCGAAGGACGCTGGTCGAAACCGTGCGTCGACGTAGTGTTTCCTGTAAGGCTGAACCGCCAGGAAATTCGGCTCCCCTGAAACATCCGTGGGTGGTTGAGTAGCCCCATCCGCGGTCGCACCCCGCCTGCCTCTTACGTTCCCGAGCTGTCTGACGGCTTGGAACGGGAGGTAGAACGGGGTGCGGAATGCGAGGGTATGGCAGCGAGTTCTTGGGCTGGTGCACACCGTCATCGAGGCGGTGGATTTCGAGAGGAGGTCGACGCTGTGGTGGCGTCGGTTCGACCTCGCAAGGGGGCCCGCCGCCGGTGCGGGCGGCGCTCGCCGTGGTTTGACCGCGGTGAGGGGCGGCGGCGCTGGCGGGCACTCGATCTCGGGACGGTGCGGGTGTTGGTGGAAGCCGACGCGCCGAGAGTGAACTGTCCGGTACACGGCCCGACGGTGATTGAAGTGCCCTGGGCTCGCCATGGAGTGGCCACACCCGGGACTTCGATGAGACCGTGGCGTGGTTGGCCACCCAGTGCTCCAAGACGGCGGTGGTCGAGATGATAGGATCGCCTGGCGCACGGTGGGGTCGATCGTGGCCCGCGTGTCAGCCGACATCGGCGCCCGAATCGACAGGCGGGCTGCGGCGCATCGGCATCGACGAGATCTCCTACAAGCGTGGGCATCGCTACCTGACGGTCGTGGTCGACCATGACCGCGGCGCGCTGGTGTGGGCGGCGCCCGGCCGGGACGAAGCCACGCTGCGGCGGTTCTTCGACCTCCTCGGAGCCGAGCGGGCCGCCCAGATCACCCACGTCAGTGCCGACGCCGCCGACTGGATCGCCGCCGTGGTGAGCGAACGCTGTCCCAATGACTGGCCTTTGCCACGAGGGCCTCTCCTGCGTCGGCGCGAGCCTTGAGGGCCCGTGCCTCGGGCATTGTGCCCGAGCGCCGACAGCCCGACGCGCTCGGGGCTCGGCCGCGCCAACTCGGCGAGCGCCCCCACACGGTGTACCTCCTTCCGGATCGAGGACGTTGCGCGGCTCATCGAGGATGAGCTGAGATCAGCGAAGGCCAGACGCCTTCTTGTGCGCGTTGTACAGGTACTCAGCGATCGAGGCGTAGATGCCCATCGCGGCGAAGGAAACGCCCATCCATATCCACTCGCCGTTCTTGAGGAGCTTGACGGCGCCGATGCCATGGGAGATGGAGAGAAGGGCCAGTGCGGCGGCGGCGATGATGTGGACGGCGGGTTGGACTTGACGCTTGCTTGCAGCTTGTTCGTTGCTGTTCATGGGTGAATCATGCGGGCGCCGTGCGGCCGGGGCATCGCCCGAGCGGTCATCTCCGCGTCAACTGATCGGTGGATGTCCGGTTGACCTTCCGGGTGATGGCCCGGAGGCCGGACTCGTTCAAGGTCGTCGTATGCCCTCCTCGGCCCGCCCGGAGCTCGCCTCGCGGCCCCGGGTTCGCCTCGCCGGTCCCCCACGAGCGGTCCGGGCGAGGCCGATCGACATGCACGAGATGACCCCCAAAGCGGCGTCACGGCTCGTGGCCCGGCGATGAGGGAGACTGGGATGTGACCGGCCCGGCGGCGGCTCCTTCGGATTCGGCCCACGCCTGGGACCGCCTCGAGCGGATGTGGGTGGCGATCTTCCACGTCGCGCTGGGCGGCGCGACCGTCGTGGCCCTCGGCGGCTCCGAGTTCCAGCCGCTTCGGTGGATCGGCCTCCTGGCCGCCGTGGTCCTCGTGGCCGCCGCCCGGCACCTCGCCGAGCGTGCCCTCATCGGTGTCGGGGAAGGCAGCGCCCGCCACCTGGCCGTCGGCGCCATGTGGACGGCCGTGACGCTGCCGGCCATGGTGATCCTGGTCAACGCGGAGGGGGCGTTCTTCTTCGCCAGCTACGGCCTGTTCCCCCAGGCCTTTCGCATGTTGCCCCGAAACTGGGCGATGGGCTTCACCGCCGCTCTCGTACCCGCCGTGCTCCTCGGGGCCCAAGGCATCTCCGAGCTGGGGGACTCCGGCTTCGTCGTCTCCGTCGTCGGCTCGGCGCTGCTGGGCCCGGCCATCGGGCTGTTCATCCACACCATCAGCCGCCAGAGCGAGCAGCGCCAGGAGGCGATCGTGGCGCTGCAGGCCGCTCAGGCAGAGGCGGAGTGCCTCCTCCAAGCCAGCCTCGCCATCAGTGCGGCCCGCTCCGCCGAGGAGGTGGCCGCCGCAGTGGGCACCGGCCTTGCAGGCTATCGGGTTCGGGCCGTGGCGCTGTTGTCCGGAGGGCAGCGGCTCGCCACCTGGACCCCTTCGACACCGGGCCCGCCCGACCACGAGGCTTTCACCACCACGACGAGCGCCGGGGCGCCCGGTCTGCGCTCCGACGACGAGCTTGTCCTCGAAGCCACGACGGCGGCCCCTTTGACCCCGGCCTCCCGGCGCACGCTGGAGACCCTTGCCACTTCGTGCCGTCTCGCCCTGGCGAACCTCAGGCTGGCGGAGCAGACCCGCCAAGCGGGCGTGCTGGAGGAACGCGCCCGGTTGGCCCGGGAGATCCACGACACCCTTGCGCAGGGCTTCATCAGTGTCCTGACCCAACTGGAGGCGGCGGCTGATGGGCTATGGGGGGTGCCCCAGGAAGTTGTGCGGCGTGTGGAGCAGGCGAGCCGCATCGCCAGGGCCAGCCTCGGCGAGGCCCGGCGGTCGGTCCAGGCGCTCCGGCCCGAACCTCTGGACGGGGCGTCGCTCACCGATGCCATCGAGCGAGTCGTGGCCCGGTGGGCGGATGAAACGTCTGTGGGGGCGCGCGTCATGGTGACGGGACCCGCCGTGTCCCTCCCGCCGCCCACCGAGGTGACACTCCTCAGGGCTACGCAGGAGGCGCTGGCCAACGTGGGCCGCCATGCCAACGCAACCGCGGTCACCGTCACCTTGTCGTTCCTCGGCGACGCCGTCGTGCTGGACGTGGACGACGACGGCAGGGGCTTCGACACCGCGGCACCTCCCAACGGGTCGGGCGGAGGCTTCGGGCTCCAAGCCCTCGAGCAGCGAGTGCAGGCGGCGGGCGGCATCTTCGGGCTGGAGAGCGAGCCGGCCAACGGAACGACGTTGACCGTGTACATCCCCGTTCCCGGGCCCACGAGCGAATGAACCTGCCCCCCGTCCGGGTGGTGATCGTCGACGATCACCCCGTGGTGCGCGACGGGCTCCGGGGGATGTTGGCGGGCGACGACGGGTTGGTAGTCGTCGGTGAGGCCGGTGACGGAAATGCGGCCGTCCGGCTCGTGGCTGACCTGGACCCCGACGTGGTGTTGATGGACCTGCGGATGCCGGGGAGCGACGGCGTGGACGCAACCTCGAAGATCGTCGCCGACCACCCGCGGGTCCGTGTCCTGGTGTTGACCACCTACGACACGGAGACGGATGTGCTGCGGGCGGTGGAGGCGGGCGCCAGCGGGTACCTGCTCAAGGACGCGCCAGCCCACGTACTGCGGCGGGCCGTCCGCGACACGGCCGCGGGCCAGACCGTGCTGGCTCCTGCTGCGGCCGCTCGCCTGGTCGGCCACAGGCGCGCCCCCGTATCAGAAGCGCTCACTCCCCGCGAGCTGGAGGTGTTGGAACTGGTCGCCCGCGGCGGCTCCAACAGCGACGTCGGCCGGGCGTTGCACGTGAGCGAAGCGACGGTCAAGTCACACCTGATCCACGTCTTCACCAAGCTGGGTGTCAGCGACCGCACGGCCGCGGTGACGGTCGCGCTGCAACGGGGGCTGATCCGGCTGTGACGGGCTCACGGCGGAGTCTCGCCCGTCAAGGCTGGTTCGATTCCGTCCCTGCCTCCGGTCCCCGGACTCGGCCTCCGGCAGCAAGACCCGGGTCATCGTCGACGCCGTCGGGCCGCATCCGCCGGAGCGCCTCGGTCAGCGCCAGGCGGGTGGCCACGTCTGGCGGTCCCGACGCCGGCGTGAACGAGGGCGCCAGCGGCACCGCCACCTCCCGGCGCCGACGGACGGCGCTGTCGTGGGTCCATGGCGACGTTGTGGGGCGACCGGGGCCACCCACTGGCACCGGAGAGCCGTCTGCGTGCCGATCGCCGTCAGCGAGCCGGTCTGCCGGTCTGCCCATCTGTGAAACGGAGGTGCTCGAGCGGCGAGCTTGGGATCCTCCAGATGGGTGCCTGACTTGTCGGGAGCGCTGGCCGTTGACCTCAGCGGCGTCCCGTTCATAGACAGCGCCACCCTCGCTGTGCTGGTCGAGCTCTCCAGGCGGGTCGCGCCGCAGGGAGGCCGGGTGGTCGCGACTGGGGCGCGCCGCTCTGCTGTCCGACTCCTCACGATCAACGCTTCGACCGTCAGGTCGAGGTCCGGGCCGGGCTCGACCCTGACGGGAACGGCAGCGGTCACCGCTCACTCACGCCTGGGGAGTTTTGATGAGCACAACTCGGGAACCCAGCGTGAGCGTCGTCAATCGCACGGGCGGTGTTGACCTCCGACTGGGCGCTGTCACATCTGCGGGGCTGCGTCGTCGAGAAGGCGTCGACGCAACTGGAGGTGCCATGGGACCGCGAGATTGGGATGTCGTGGTGGTGGGAGCGGGACTGGCCGGCCGCCCCGCCGGGCCGGCGGGACGCCCGGGTGGTCGTCACCGACAGCGGGACGTTGCTGCGGGCCTGCACCGTGACCGTAAACTCGACGCCGTGTCGCTCCAGGCGGTTGAGCCCGGCGCCGTCGTCGCGCTGCTTCAGCTCCGCCAGGATCTTCCGCAGCCGCCGGCGGTCGACCGCCAGCCGCACGCGCCACTGCCCGCCCGTCGACGTCGAAGGGGGCGCCGGCAGGTCCAGGCGCAGCACGAGGTCGAAGGGCGTCCGGGTGAGGACGGCGCCGTTGGACGTGTCGAAGCGGGTCCCGTCGGGCGCGATCAACGCCGCCGTCAAGGCGTCGGCCATCGCTGACAAGACGATCGCATCGCAGCGAGTGTCGCCCTCGGTCAGGTCGAACGGCACGTCGGTGGTCGACCCGACGGCGACGAACCCGTCACGGGTCCACGACGATCTCGTTGTTGCTCACGCCGGCGATCTGGCGAAATACTTCTGGAGCAGCAGCAGGTCGTCGGATCCACCACAGGACCACCAACCCGATCGAGTCCACTTTCGCCACCGTGCCGAGCAGCGGTGGCGGTCGGTCAACGCGCCTCACCTCGTCGCCCTCGTCCGGGCCGGCGCCAAGTTCACAAGGGGGTGATGATCGAGCGCCCCAGCACGCAGGACCAGGAAGCCGCCGCGTGATCAGCGGAAAGGTTCTTCCACAGGTCTTGACGATTTCTCACCAGACGCTCCCGCCGGAAGCCCGCCAGATGCGGTGCGAGCGGACCGCTGACCTGGACTGCCGATGCTCTGTCGCCCATCGCCGTCTCCTCTCCTCATCGGGTCGATGTCGGAGAGAAGGCTTGGACCGAGGCGCCGCGTTATGCCGACTTCAGCAGCACGAAGTCCTTATCCCACCAGGGTTCGCGGGCCTACTCGGCATAATCGGCTGCTCGGCATAATGGAGCTGACAGCGCGCGACGACGGGATGGTCGAACACTGCCTTCCGGCATTGACCAGCGCCTTGGCCCCGTCGAGCACGCACAGGATCGGGCGGGTCGTGTCCAGGCCCCGCTCCCGCAGGCCGGCGACCAGGTCCTTCACGACGGTGGCGTTCTCGGTGTCGCCCCTCCACCACGCCGAGCGGGTGCTTGGTCCCGTCGACGCCGATGCTCAGGGGCCACGACGCAGGCCGGCCCCGACCAGCTCCTCGACGGCATGGTCGCCCACCCGATCCTCATCGAGCGCCCAATCATGATCCACGACGGCAGGGCCGTCATCGGTCGGCCGCCGGAAATGGTCCTCGACCTCTTCTGAACCGTTCGCGCGCACGGCACGAGGCGTTCGGCGGACCCCTACCCGGGAGCGACAGGTTCCGCCGCGAGGGCGGTGACGCCCTCGGCGAAGGAGACGATGGCCTCGAAGCCGAGGCGTTCCCGGGCCTTCTCGGCGCACGCGACGATGTGACGGACGTCGCCCAGTCGCCACCTGCCCGTGACGATGGGGTCGAGCCGGTGGCCGCCGCCGACGGCGCGGGCGAGGGCGGACGCCAGGTCGCCGACGGTGTGCACGTGCCCGCTGGCCACGTTGAACGCGCCCGCGGCCGTTCCGGTGAGGGCGAGGAGGTTGGCCCTGGCCACGTCGGTGACGTGGACGAAGTCACGGCGCTGGCCACCGTCCTCGAACACCTGTGGTGGGCGGCCGGCGGAGAGAGCAGAGCGGAAGATGCTGGCCACGCCGGCGTAGGGGGTGCCCGTCGGCATCCGGGGGCCGTAGACGTTGTGGTAGCGCAGGGCGGTGACCGGGGCGCCGGTCTCCCGGCCCCACGCTGCGCACAGGTGTTCCTGGTGGAGCTTGGTGGCGGCGTACACATTGCGGGGGTCGCCCGGCGCATCCTCGTCGACCTGCCCCGGTGCCAGTGGCTCGGTACAGGTGGGGCAGCGGGGCTCGAACAGGCCGGCGTCGAGGTCGGCGGGGTTGCGCGGCGCCGCCCGCACGGCGCCATGGGCGGCGCACACGGACAGCCCCTCGCCGTACACGACCATGCTGCTGGCCAGCACCAGGCGGCCCCGGAATCGCTCGCGGTGGAGTGCGTGGAGCAGTTCGGCCGTGCCGGCGTCGTTGTCGGCCACGTAGTCGGCCACGTCGCCCATGTCGACGCCGAGGCCGACGCGGGCAGCCTGGTGGCACACCGCGTCGACGCCGTCGAGAGCGCCGTCCCACGCGGTCCGATGGCGGACGTCGGCCCGTCGGTACTCGGTACCGGTGTTCGGGTGCGCCGGCGCAGCCCGGTCGAGCACGCGCACACCGTGGCCGGCCTCGACCAGGGCGTCGACCACATGGGAGCCGACGAAGCCCGACCCGCCGGTGACCAGGACCCTCATGCGCCGGCCGCGGGCAGGGGCAGCCGGACGGTGAAGCGGCAGCCACCGTCCTCGTTGCCGACCTCGATGTCGCCCCGGTGGGCCTCGACGATGCCCCGAGCGATGGCAAGGCCCAGACCGGCGCCGCCGTCGTGCTCGGGGGTGCGGGCCGCGTCGCCCCGGAAGGCTATGTCGAACACCCGATCGAGGTCGGCGGGCGGGATGCCGCCGCACGAGTCGTGCACGGAGACCACCGCGTGGTGGCCCACCACGCCCGCGTCGAGGCGCACCTCGCCCTCGGGCGGCGTGTGGCGGATGGCGTTGTCGAGCAGGTTGCGCAGCACCCGGAGGACGTCGGGGGTGGCGACCTCCAGGTCGGGCGCCGCGCCCTGGAGCGTCCCGGCCAGGAGGACGCCCTTGGCCGACGCGGCCGGCGATGCCCCAGCCAGTGCGTCGGAGACGAGGTCGGAGAGCGACGCCGTCTGGAGGTGCAGCTCGAGGGCCCCGGCTTGGATCCGGCTGAGCTCGAACAGGTCGTCGACCAGGCCGGCCAGCCGGTCGACCTCGAGGCGCATGGTGCGGTGGTAGCGGTCGACGGTCGTGACGTCGGTGACCACGCCATCCTCCAGGGCCTCGACCATGGCCCGGACGCCGGCCAGCGGGGTCCGCAGGTCGTGTGACACCCACGCCACGAGCTCCCGGCGGGAGGCGTCGAGCGCCCGCTCCCGCCGCCGCGCCGCGTCGAGCCGGCTCGACATGTCCTCGAGCTGGCGCCCCAGGGCCGTCAGCTCCTCGGGCGCGGCAGGGCCGGCGTCGCCGGCGGCCACCCCGCCGTCGCCGATTCGCTGCACGACGTCGCCCAGGGTGCGGCTGGCCGCCGCCAGCCGGTCGCCCAGCACGAGGGCGGCGATGAGGCCGACCGTGCCGGACGACACCAGGATCACCAGCAGGGCGCCGTAGTCGTGGGCGGACAAGAACATGGCGTGGGCCGCAGCCGTGGCACCCACACCGACGGCCACCACCGACGTGAGGGCGACCACCGCGGCCTGGGCGCGGGTCGAGCGCCGGCGCAGGCTGTGCAGGAGGCCGGTGCCTGCCACCCCCGCCACGGCCGCCCCGCCGACGGCGAAAGCGACCAGCTGGGCGGCATCCGAAGCAGGCGTGCCCACGAGGGCAGCGGCGGCGGCGGCCAGGACCAGCCCGGCGGCGGCCACGGCGGCGGCGGGAGCGGGTCTCATGGCTCGAAGCGGTAGCCCACGCCCCACACGGTGACGATGTGGGTGGGCGCCGACGGGTCGGTTTCGACCTTCTCCCGCAGGCGGCGGACGTGGACGGTGACCGTGGCCGTATCCCCGAAGGTCCAGCCCCACACCTGCTCGAACAGCTCCTCCCGGCGGAAGACCTGGCCGGGGTGGCGGGCAAAAAAGGGGCTCTTCTGATGTTTCCGGGGGTCGCTTGACCTGCTGAGACGCGACGCACGCCGCTCCCCGCCTACGTTTCCGGCTGTTCAAGGGCTGGATTCGAAAGGACGGGAAGGGCGTGCGCTTCGCGAAG
>JBOGHR010000025.1:0-3828 GCA_050744905.1 Acidimicrobiales bacterium | reverse complement strand
CCACGTTCCCGCGTGGGAGCCCGGCCGGCCGCCCCCCGGGGCGTGGCCCGGAGGAACCGGTCAACCAGGGCGCAGGTGATGCCGAAGGACTAGTACCCAGGCTGGTCCGACAACCGCACCCCAGTCGTGAGGCTGGTCCGCAAAGCCACGGGGCTCCTCCGAGCCGGCCGGGCTACCGAAGTCAGCCGGTCCTGGATTCCACGAGAAGAAGGGACCAATCCCCATGCGCACCGCCCGCTTCGCCGCGCTCGTCGCGGCTGCTGCCGCCGCCATCCCCATGGCATTCGCCTTCGCGCCCGGCGGCGCCGTCGCCTCGCCGTCGTTCGCCCACTGGAGCGAGCGCTCCCTGATCATCAGCAACCGCACCGGCGACGCCGGCTGGAACGAGGCCACCCGCAAGGCGGTCGACACCTGGAACGCGGTGGGCGCCGACGTGCGCCTCACGTGGAGCGAGGGCGGCATCGGCTGCGAGCCCGAGGGCACGACGATCCCGGTGTGCCGGGACCTCCTGCCCCGCGGCTGGAAGGGCGCGGCCGCCATGTACAGCGCACCCGACGGCCACCTCGGCGGGGCCCGCATCCGCTTCGCCGCCGACCGGGTGTTCACCCAGGCGCAGCGCGACACCATCGCCTGCCACGAGGTCGGCCACGCGCTCGGCCTGGGCCACGCCGGCTCGGCGGCGTCGTGCCTCACCCAGGGGTCGACGTCGACCACGCCGGACGCGGCCGACGCCCAGGCCCTGCGCACCGCCTACGGCCACGCCGGCTGAACGACGACCTCGGTGGCCGGACGCCGGGCCCGCTGCACCGGCGTCAGCCACCGGCGCTGGCGGGAGCCGCTCACCCACCGGCCGGTCGCCGGCTGGCCCACGGGCGAAGGGCCTCAGCGGCCCACCTCCCACACGTCGACCACGTCGCGCATGGGGACCGACACCTCGGCGCCGTCGACGTAGAGCCAGAGCGCGCTGGTCGTCACCGCCTGGAGGACGGCGCCGTCGATGCGCGACCGGTGGGAGCGGGCGACGTTGACCCGCCGGCCCTGCAGCCCGGCCAGGCCGGCGGCGGCGCCGTCCACCCCGCCGGGATGGGGGGCCGGCTGTCCGTGCACGATGCGCCGGCCCGACACCAGCTCGGGCTCGATGCGCACGATCGCCGTCCGCACGCCGCCGGCGAAGGGCTCCAGGCCGGCGTCGACCACCTTGAAGGCCACGTCGAGGTCGTGGACGACCTCGGACCGCCCGACGGCGAGCACGCTCCAGCCCGACCGGTCGCCGGGCTCGTAGTGGTCGGTCTCGAAGGCGACGACGGCGCCGTTCGCCGCCGCCGACAGCTTGGTCCCCGGTGCGGTGCGGAACAGGATGGCGCCGTCGATCATCCGGTAGTTGACGGGGAAGATGGCGGGGAGGGCGCCCGACGGTGACGCCCACCCGCCCGAGCTCCCGGGTCGCCAGCAGGCGCAGCGACTCCTCCTCGGTCAGGATCTCGAGCCCCCCGTCGGACAGCACGGAAGAAGCGCCGCCGCCCGGCGCCCACCCCGCCCGAGGCGTAGGTCCCGGCCCGAACGGCTCTGGGGCCTGTTCGGCGGTCACTGGACGATGAGGGCCGTGACCATGCCGAACACCCCGTCCTCGCGCTCGGCGTGGGGGGAGGATGTGGCAGTGCCAGGCCCACGTGCCGGGCGCGGTCGCCTGGACGAGCACGGTGTAGCGCTCGCCCGGGGCGACGTTGACCGTGTCGGCCCTGTAGGGCTGGTCGAGCGGGAACCCGTCCTTGGCGATGACGGTCTGCGCCATGCCGTGCAGGTGCATGGGGTGCGGCTGCACCCCCTCCGGCTCGCCGCCGGGCGTCGTCGCGGGCGGGGTCTCGATGATCGTGCTCATGCCCACCAGCCTGCGGTCCCGGCCCGGTCGTGGACCAGGGGCGAGCGTCGGGCCGGGGCCGGGCCCGGGCCCTTGGTCCGATCCCGCGTCCGGCCGGGCCGGCACGGCCCGCCTCTCAGCGCTGGTGTGGCCCGACCGCCCGCCACCAGCAGCTTCCCTAGCGGCGGTCGGTCCCGCTCCTGCGCTCGGCCAGGCGAGCCGCGTAGGCGGCCGCCTCGGTGCGCCGGCTCATGCCCAGCTTCGCCAGGACGTTCGACACGTAGTTCTTCACCGTCTTCTCGGCGAGGAACATGCGCTCGCCGATCTGGCGGTTGGTGAGCCCCTCGGAGATGAGCTCCAGGATGCGCCGCTCCTGGTCGGTGAGCGAGGCCAGCTCGTCGTCCTCGGGCCGGGTGCGGAGGAGCTCGAAGACCCGCTGGGTCACCGCCGGGTCGAGCAGCGACTCGCCCCGGGCGACCCGGCGCACGGCGTCGACCAGGTCCGATCCCTTCACCTGCTTGAGCACGTAGCCGGCGGCGCCGGCCATGATGGCGGAGAACAGGGCCTCGTCGTCGGCGAACGACGTCAGCATCAGGCAGTTGATCTCCGGGTGGCGGGAGCGGATGTCGCGGCAGACCTCCACCCCGTCGCCGTCCGGCAGCCGCACGTCCAGCACCGCCACCGCCGGGCTGGTGGCCGGGATGCGCCCCAGCGCCTCCTCCGCCGTCCCCGCCTCGCCGACCACCTCGAGGTCGTCCTCGGCCTCGAGAAGCTCGCGCAGGCCCCGGCGGACCACCTCGTGGTCGTCCAGCAGGAACACGCGCGTCGGCATCCCGTCATTGTGCACCGCGCTTGGTCCCTAGCCTGGCGACCATGACCGGAGTGGCCGGCCCGCGCAGCCTCCGACGGCTGCTCGACGCCGTCCTCGGCGTCACCGCCGACCTCGACCTGCCCACCATGCTCCACCGCATCGTCTCGGCGGCCGTCGACCTGGTCGACGCCCGCTACGGAGCCCTCGGCGTGCTCGACGCCAGCCGCACCAGCCTGGCGCAGTTCATCACCGTGGGCGTCGACGCCGAGGTCCACCGGGCCATCGGCGAGCTCCCCCGGGGGCACGGCATCCTCGGGCTGCTCATCGTCGACCCCCAGCCGATCCGCCTCCCCGACCTGCGGGAGCACCCCGACTCCTACGGCTTCCCTCCCAACCACCCGCCCATGCGGTCGTTCCTCGGCGTGCCCGTGCGCGTCCGCGACGAGGTCTTCGGCAAGCTGTACCTCACCGACAAGACGACGGCCGAGGTGTTCACCGACGTGGACGAGGAGCTGGTCGTCGCCCTCGCCGCCGCCGCCGGCATCGCCATCGAGAACGCCCGCCTCCACGGCCGGGTCCAGGAGCTGGCCGTCCTGGAGGACCGGGAGCGCATCGCCCGGGACCTCCACGACACGGCGATCCAGCGGCTGTTCGCCACCGGGCTGTCGCTGCAGGGCGCGGCGCGCCTGGCCCAGCGCCCCGAGGTCGGGGCCCGCATCGCCCAGGCGGTGGAGGACCTCGACCTGACCGTCAAGCACATCCGCTCCGCCATCTTCGGCCTGGAGTCGTCACGGCCGTCGACCGGCGGGCTGCGGTCACGCATCCTCTCGGTGGCCGGTGAGGCGGCCGGCCCCCTGGGCTTCGAGGCGCGTGTGCTGTTCGACGGCCCCCTCGACACGGCCGTGCCCGCCTCGATCGTCGACGACCTGGAGACGGTGCTGCGCGAGGCGCTCACCAACGTGGCCCACCACGCTAAGGCCAGGCGGGTGGACGTGTCGCTGGCCGTGGAGCTGGGCGGCGACATCGTGCTGCGGGTCGCGGACGACGGGGTGGGCCCGCCCGACGACGAGCCGCTACCGGGCTCCGACAGCGGGCTGGGGCTGCGCAACCTGGCCCGGCGCGCCGAGCGCCACGGCGGCGGCCTGGCGCTGGCACCGGG
>JBOGHR010000024.1:0-1988 GCA_050744905.1 Acidimicrobiales bacterium | reverse complement strand
GCCAGGGGCTGGCCGCCGAAGGTGGTGGCGTGGTCGCCGGGGCGGAACGCGCCGGCCACCTCGGCCCGGGCCCAGCAGGCGCCGATGGGCACGCCGTTGCCCAGGGCCTTGGCCACGGTCACGACGTCGGGGTGGATGCCGGCGTGCTGGAACGCGAACCACCGCCCGGTCCGGCCCAGGCCGGTCTGCACCTCGTCGACCATCAGGATCACGCCCCGCTCGTCGCACAGGCGGCGCACGCCGGGCAGGTACGCGTCGTCGGGGACCTGCACGCCGCCCTCGCCCTGGACGCACTCCAGGAGCACGGCCGCCACGTCGGGGGCGAGGGCGGCCTCGAGGGCGGCCAGGTCCGACCAGGCCACGTGGCGGAACCCCTCGGGCAGCGGCTGGAACGCCTCGTGCTTGTCGGGCTGGCCTGTGGCGTGGAGGGTGGCCAGGGTGCGGCCGTGGAACGACCCGTAGGCGCTGACGACGACGTGGCGGCCCCGCCCGGCCCAACGGCGGGCCAGCTTGAGGGCGCACTCGTTGGCCTCGGCTCCCGAGTTGGCGAAGAAGACCCGGCCCGCCGGGCCGCCGACGAGCCGGTCCAGGGTGGCGGCCACCTCGGGGCCCACGGTGGTGCCGAACAGGTTCGACACGTGCACCAGGGTGCGGGCCTGGGCGGCGACGGCCTCGGCCACCGCCGGGTGGGCGTGGCCGAGGGAGGTCACGCCCAGGCCGGCCAGGAAGTCGAGGTACCGCCGTCCCCGGTCGTCCCACAGCACGGCGCCCTCCCCGCGCACGAAGGTCACCGCCGGTGGTGGGTAGGTCGGCATCAGCGGCGACGCCGTCACGGCGACACCATGGTGCCGATGCCCTCGTCGGTGAAGAACTCCAGGAGGAGGGCGTGGGGGAGGCGGCCGTCGAGGATGTGGGCGTGGCCCACCCCACCCCGCACGGCGGTGATGCACGAGCGCACCTTGGGGACCATGCCGGCCACCACCGACCCGCCGGCCACCAGCCTCTCCAGGTCGACGGTGGACACCGCGCTCAGGAGGGTCGACGGGTCGGCCGGGTCCTCGCGCAGCCCCTCGACGTCGGTGAGGTAGACCAGCTTCTCGGCCCCGAGGGCGGCGGCCACGGCGCCGGCGGCGGTGTCGGCGTTCACGTTGTACGCCTGGCCCTCGGGGCTGGCGCCGATGGTGGCGATGACGGGGATGAGGTCCTCGGCCAGCAGCCGCTGGACGATCGACGGGTTGACGGCCGCCACGTCGCCCACGAAGCCCAGCTCGGGCGAGCGGGCGGCGGCGGTGATGAGGCCGGCGTCCTCCCCGGACAGACCGACGGCCAGGGGGCCGTGCACGTTGACGGCCGAGACGATGTCCCGGTTGACCTTGCCCACCAGGACCATGCGGGCGATGTCGAGGGTGTCGGCGTCGGTGACCCGGAGGCCCTCCCGGAACTCGGGCACCTTGCCCAGCCGGGTCATGAGGTCGCCGATCTGGGGCCCGCCCCCGTGCACCACGACGGTGCGCATCCCCACCGAGCGCATGAGGGCGACGTCGGAGGCGAAGCCGGCCAGGGCGGCGGCGTCGCCGATGGCGTTGCCGCCGTACTTGACGACCACGACCTTGCCCCAGAACCGCCGGATGTACGGCAGGGCCTCGGCCAGCACCGCGGCCTTGTCCCGGGGGGTCACGAGGTGGCCATGTTCTCGTCGACGTAGGCGTGGGTGAGGTCGGCGGTGACGACCTCGGCCTCCCCCGGCCCCACGCCCAGGTCGGCGGCCAGGTCGATCTCCCGGCCCGCCATGTGCTCCGCAAGGGCTGCGGCGTCGTGGTCGCAGGCCACGCCGTCCCGGCACACCGTCACCCCGCCGTAGGCGACCGACACCCGGTCGGGGTCGAAGCCCACGCCGGCCGAGCCCAGCTCGCTCACCACCCGCCCCCAGTAGGGGTCGCACCCGTAGAGGGAGCACTTCACCAGCAGGCTCTCCGCCACCTTCCGGG
>JBOGHR010000023.1:0-7269 GCA_050744905.1 Acidimicrobiales bacterium | reverse complement strand
AAAGCAGGTGCGCTACCGCTGCGCCACTCCCCGGTCGGACCGGCGCCCGCTCCGGCGCGCCATGACGGCGCCCAGGCTACCGGCCGGCGGGCACGGACGGGCAGCCCGTGCCGATGTCGCCGCCGGGCGCCCCTTCCGTGACACGTGACCTGGCCGCGCTCGTCTCAGCCCGGGTCGGCGGCTTCCGGCACGCCTGCGGGCATCGGGGCTGGCGGCGGGAGGGGCGTATCACCAGCCAGCCCAGGTGGATCTCCTGGCGTGATGCCGACGACCGAGGGCGCCCGCCTCGCCCGACGAGCCCGCCGCCCGGGCGGCCCGACCGCCCCGCCCGGGCGCCCGACTGCTGACATTTCCGGCCATCCATACCAGGACGACTAGGTCAATTGACCGTTTCTGTGTCCACGCCTTCCGAACTGGGACCTTTGGCCCTAGCCTGTCAAGCGTTGTTTGTCGGACGCTTTGTCCCCGAGAACCGGGGAGACGAGCGGGAACAGATCGGCGGGTCGAGGCCGAGAAGGGGGCGGACGACGTGATCGCGGTGCGCGCGGACGGCGACGGCAGGGCTGCCGTCGCACCCCCCGTGTGGGCGGCACCCCGGCAGGTGGGGCTGCGACGCGTCCTGGTCGCCAGCGACGTGGCCGTGGTCGCCGCCGTCTGGTTCGCCGTCCTCGGTCCCCTCGGCGGTTACGCCGGGGGCACGACCCGCGGCCTCGCGGCGTCGCTGGTGGTCGTGACCGCCGGCGCCCTCGGGCTGATGATGAGCCACAAGCTGTACCTGGCTCGGGTGTGCCGGGTGCGGGCGGTGGAGCTGAGCCGGGTGCTGCGGGTCTCCGTCGTCACCGCCGTCGCCGCCCTCCTGGTCGGCCATCGCTGGGGCGTCGACCTGCCCACCCCCCTCCTGGCCTTCGCCGTCCTCGCCATGGCGTCCGGGCTGGCGACCTCCCGGGGCTGCTACGCCGTCTGGCTGCGGCAACGCCGCAGCCGGGGCCGCAGCACCCGGCCGGTGATCGTGGTCGGCGACGCCGAGGAGTCGCACACCCTCGTCACGCTCCTGCGCCGTCACCCCGAGCTGGGGTTCGAGGCGGCCGCTACCGTCGGGCCCGCCGGCGACGTCATGCGGGCGCTGCGCGAGCACCGGTCGGACACCGTCGTCCTGTCGACCTCGGCGTTCGACCGCACCGAGCTCAACCGGGTCACCCGCCGGCTCCTCGAGGCCGGCGTCCACATCCACCTCTCGACCGGCCTGAGCGGGTTCGACCACCGTCGCCTGCGGGCGCAGCCGCTCGCCCGGGAGCCGCTCTTCTACCTGGAGCCGCTCACCGTCACGCCGTGGCAGCGGGTCGCCAAGCGGGCCGTGGACCTGGTCGGCAGTGTGGTGGGCCTGGCCGTGAGCGTGCCCGTCCTGGTGGTGGCGGCCGTGGCCATCAGGCTGGAGGACGGCGGTCCCGTGGTCTTCCGGCACCGCCGGATCGGCCTGGACGGCGACGAGTTCACCATCTACAAGCTGCGCACGATGGTGCCCGACGCCGACCGCCAGCTCCACCTGGTCGCCGCCGCCAACCAACGCACCGGCCCGCTGTTCAAGTCCCACCACGACCCCCGGGTCACCCGGGTGGGCCGGGTCCTGCGCGCCACCAGCATCGACGAGCTTCCCCAGCTGGTCAACGTGCTCCTGGGCACGATGAGCCTGGTCGGGCCCCGGCCCGCCCTGGCCCACGAGGTCGCCCAGTTCGATCCGGAGCTGCGCACGCGCGAGCGGGTCCGGCCGGGGATCACCGGGCTGTGGCAGATCGAGGGACGCGACGACCCGTCGTTCGAGGCCTACCGCCGCCTCGACCTGTTCTACGTCGAGAACTGGTCGCTGGAGCTGGACCTGGTCATCCTCCTCGCCACGGCCAAGGCCGTCGTGGTCCAGGCCATGCGCGACATCCGGCGCCAGTGGCGCCCCTCCGCTCTCCACGCGCCGGCGCCGATCCACATGATCGACCTCACCGGAGGCGCCGACGCGGTGGCGCTGGGACCGCCGCCCGCCGGGAGCACGCCGTGACGAGCTCGGGCGGTTCCGTTCCCGAGCGCGGCGGTCAGAGGTCGTCGACCCGGGCCAAGGCGAGGGCGGCGAGGTGGTCGCCGATGGCGAGCGAGGCGGTGGCGCCGGGCGACGGGGCGTTGCGCACGTGCAGGGCGGTGGGCGACTCGACGATGCAGAAGTCGTCGACCATGGCGCCCGAGGCGGCGACGGCCTGGGCTCGGACCCCCGACGGCCCCCACCGCAGGTGCGCGGCCTCGATGGCGGGGACGTAGCGGCGCAGCTCCCGGACGAACGCCGCCTTGACCACGTCCCGCCACAGCTCGGTCAGCCCCACCCGCCAGTAGCGCCTCGACAGACGCCAGAACCCGGGGAAGCCGACAATGTCCGCCACGTCGGCGGGGTGCACGTCGCTGCGCCGGTAGCCCTCGCGGGCGAGGGCGAGCACGGCGTTGGGGCCGGCCCACACGTCGCCGTCGATGCGCCGGGTGAAGTGGACGCCGAGGAACGGGAGGGCGGGGTCGGGGACGGGGTAGACGAGGCCGCGCACGAGGCCCCGCTGCGCCTCGACCAGGCGGTAGTAGTCGCCCCGGAACGGGACGATGCGCACGTCGTCGGCCGCCGGCACGGCCCGCCGGGCCAGGCGGTCGGCGTGCAGCCCGGCGCAGGACACCACGAACCGGCTCACCACCTCGACCGAGGGGGTGCGCAGCACCTGGCGCCCGCCCCGGGTGGCGACGGCGTCGACCCGGGCCCCGAGCACGATGGCCCCACCCCGGGCGCGGACCTCGCCGGCGTAGGCGTGGGCCACCCGCTCGAAGTCGACGATGGCGGTCCCCGGGACGTGCAGGGCCCGCACCGCCACCACGTTGGGCTCCCGCTCGCGCACCTCGGCCGGGCCCAGCTCGCGGACGCCGCCCACCCCGTTGCCGGCGGCCCGCTCGCCGAGGTCGGCCAGCCGGCCCAGCTCCGAGGGCTCGACCGCCACGATGAGCTTCCCACAGCGCTGCACGGGGATGTCGTGCTCCTCGGCGAAGCGCTCGAGGGCGGCCTTGCCCTCGACGCACAGGCGGGCCTTGAGCGAGCCCGGCCGGTAGTAGACGCCGGCGTGGAGCACGCCGGAGTTGTGGCTGCTCTGGTGGGCGGCCACCCGGTCCTCCTTGTCGACCACGGCGACGCGCAGCCCCGGCCGGCGCTCGAGCAGGCGCAGGGCGGTGGCCAGCCCCACCAGGCCCGCCCCCACGACGGCGACGTCGACCTCGCCGCCCGGCGCGCTCACCCCTCCTGTTGCCGCCACCCGACCTCCGGATCTCGCCCGACGAGAGCATTGTCGTCGCGGAATGGCGGGCCTCCGCGCCCAGAACCCTGAAGAGCCGGACATTGCCCACCAGGCGCCCGAACGCTTTAGGACCAAAGTCCCTAGTCAAAACTCACTAGTCATCCGACACTGGGACGCGCCGAAGTGCGAAAGATCGTCCAGGCGGTACGGCCGGAGCCGGTCGTGGATCGAGTCGGGGGGGCGCAGGGAAGCAGGGCGGAGCTGCGAGGGGTCGCCACGGCGACGTGCGCAGAGCCGCTCGGCGCTGCTCCGGCCGGGCCCGGCAGGTCCGGCGTCGAGCGAGAGGAGCGAATTGTGAGAAGGAAGGTCGCAGTACGGCGGGCGATCGCCGGGTTGGTGGCGATCGCTGGGATCGGCCTTGTGCTCCCGTCGAGCCCGGCGGGCGCCGACGGCACCGAGACGCTGGGCCCGCCCAGCATCCCCATAGCCAGCGGTTCGGGCGTGGTCACCGAGGGGACGGGGCTGTTCGTCCAGCCCTCGACGGTGAACATCGCCGTCCCCGCCCACGCCACCGTGAAGCAGACGCTGCTGTACTGGCAGGGCGAGCACCGCGGTGCACCGGACGACACCATCGTGGTGGACGGAACCACCGAGGTGACGGGAACGCAGATCGGCGGGCCCACGGTGTTCTACGCCGACGTGAAGAGCACGAGCTTCCGCGCCGACGTCACCGACGACGGGTTCATCCAGCCGGGCGCGAACAGCGTGTCGCTCAGCGGTCTGGCGTTCGATGTCGGCAACAACGGCGCCAGCTTCGTCGTCGTCTACGACGACGGCAGCGGCATCAAGGAGATCGGCGTCCGCGACGGCAACGACAACGCCTTCAAGGACTTCCCGGGGCCCCTGGCGACCACCGTCCCGCAGACGTTCCCGGTGACGCCGGCCAGTGAGCCGCGCGAGGCGCAGATCGACCTGATCGTCGGGAGCGTCGACTCGAACCGCGGCTCGGAGGTGCGGATCACCTCGGGCGGCAACGTCTTCACCTCCACCAACCTCCTCGGCGACACCGACGACCGGGAGTGGGACGACGTCACCGTGCCGTTCACCATCCCGGCGGGCGCCACCGACGTGACCGTCGAGATCATCTCCAAGGACGTGGACGGCAAGCCCGCGGCGTCGCTGACCTGGGTGGCGGCCGTGCTGTCCCAGCCGGACCTGTGCCCGGCCAGCGACGTCCCGGCCCAGACCAAGGGGTCGGCGTTCGCCGTCGACGCCCGGGTCCTCGGCGGCGTCGTCACGGTCGACAAGGTCGGCTCGGTCGCCAGCGCGCTGCCCGGCGGCCCGGCGAGCGACGCCGAGAAGCCCCTCACCGTGTCGGTGGCGGGCCTGGTCAACGCCAAGGTCCTGGCCACGGCGTCGAACTCCAAGCTGAACCCGTCCACCACCACCTCGTCCGCCACCGTGGCCGACGTGAGCCTGCTCAGCGGCCTGGTGAAGGCGTCCGCCGTCAAGGCGGTGTCGCAGTCGAACGCCTCCACCCACGGCGCCAGCTACGGCTCCCCGGGCGCGACGATCGTCGGGCTGAAGGTCAACGGCGCCAGCGTCAACGTGGCCCCGAACACCAAGGTCGCCGTCAAGCTGCTGGGGCTGATCACCATCGCCGAGCTGCACGTGATGGAGGAGAAGGGCACCAGCTCGTTCGGCGACGGCGCCTCCAAGGCATCGCACTCGATGAACGCCCTGCGCCTGGTGCTGCTGAAGTCGTACCTCGGCTTCCCGGCCGGCACCACGGTCACCCTGTCGCACGCCGACAGTGAGGCGCAGTCGCCCATCTCGGGCTGCCCGGACGCCCGGACGGTCAGTGGTGAGGCCTTCACCGCCTACGTCGACGGCAACCTGGCCGGCAAGGACTTCGTGGACGTGAAGGTCGGCGACGCCGTCCTGCCGTCCGTCGGCGGCTCGGACTCCGACGGCACCGCCGTGCACATCCCGGGCGTGGTCACGTCGCTGACCGCGGCGAACACGACGTCGGGCTCGCTCACGCCGCACCCGCACGCCACCTCGCGGTCCATCGTCGAGGGCGCCAACGTCCTCAACGGGCTGGTCACCGCCCGGATCCTCGACGTCAAGGCCAGCAGCTCGGCCAACGGCATGGTGGCGGGGACGTCGTTCGCCACCAGGTTCGTGGACCTGCGGGTCGGCGGCAAGGTGATCGTGGTCGACGGCGACGTGGCGCCGAACACGCACATCGTGGTCGACCTCGGCCACCTCGGCTACGTGTCGGTGGTGCTGAACGAGCAGTTCGTCGTCAACCACGGCGGCACCGACACCGAGGGCACGGTCAACGCCGTCCACGCCAGGGTGTACACCCTGGGCGGGCTGCTCACCGGCGAGGTCATCGTCGCCTCCGCCCACAGCGACGCCCACGCCTAGATGAGGGTGCGGAAGGCCGACCGTCCGAGCACCACCCACCCGGGAGGGGCCTCGTCCTGAGCCCCCACCGGTGGCGGTCGGCCACCGCAGCCCTCGTCGCAGCCACCCTCCTGTCGACCGCCTTCCCCGGCGGGGCCGCCGCCGGCGACCCCGCCGGGGTGCCACCTCCACGGGCGCCGGCGCTCCCGCCGGGGCCTCGTCGGCATGGGCGTGGCCGGCGGCCTGGTGCCGCGCCCGTCCGCCCTGGTGGTGCTCCTCGCCGCCGTCGCCCTCGGGCGCACGGTGTTCGGCGTGATCCTCGTGCTCGCCTACGGCCTCGGCATGGCGGCCACGCTGACCGCCGCCGGCCTGGTGCTCGTCCGCGTCCGCGAGCGACTCGAACGCACGGGCGGGCGGCGGCGTGTCCGGCCCGTGGCCTGGCTCGCCCGGCGATGGGCGGGCGCCATGCCCTTCGCCACGGCGTGCCTGGTGATCCTCGTCGGCCTCGGCCTGGCGTTCCGCAGCTACGGAGCCGTCTGATCCGTCCGCCAGGCGACCAATATGGGCCGAGCTACTACCGAACGGCCGGTCTCGGGTCTACGCTACCGCCCAGAGGACCACTTCGAGGGGATCGTCGCTCGAACCTGCTCGAGCACTTCACGTCGCAGCACGACATCGCGCGGTTCCTGCGGAGGATGCTCGCCGTGGCCGCACCGGGCGCGCGCATCGCCGTGATGGGGCCCAACTTCCGGTACTGCGCCGGCGAGTACTTCGACTGCGCCCGACCACACCATCCCCCTGACCCACGTGGCCGTCGAGGAGCACCTCTACGCGGCCGGATGGGAGATCGAGCGGGTCGTCCCCCGCTTCATCCCGTACTCCTTCCGACGCCCAAGTTCGTGGTCCTCCGGATCAAGGGGCAAGGTCATCGTGGCCAGCGGGACGGTGGACGCCAACGCCCACATCTTCGTCGACCTCGGCCATCTGGGCTACGCGTCGGTCCTGCTCAACGAGCGGAGCGTCACCACGATGGGTGGCACCGACACCGAGGGCACCGTGAACGCCATCCACGTCCGGCTCTACACGCTGGGCGGCCTCCTCACGGGCGAGGTCATCGTGGCCTCCTTCACTGATGACGAAACGGCCATTTGACCGTAGCCGTATCCGATCACCGGTGGGAGACTCCCTGCCATTGTGAACCGGGGGCGGTCGACGGCCGCGATTCTCCTCATAGCAGCATTTCTGTCGGTCACCTTTCCCGGCGGGGCCGCCTCTGGCGCCCCCACCGCCACCGTGTCCGACACCTTCGCGAGGGCGGACTCGTCCGCCCTGGGCTCGGCGGAGACGGGCCAGGCATGGGCCCTGTGGTCCGGGTCGGCCCGGGTCGTCTCCCAGCAGGCGGAGCTCTACGGCGGCTACACCGTCGCCGTCGTGGACACCGGCCTCACCAGCGGGACGGCCGCCGTCAGCGTCGCCGCGCCATCGCCCGAGTTCTGGCTGGTCGTGCGGGCCTCGGACGGTGCCAACTACTGGCGCTTCGGCCGCTGGCAGA
>JBOGHR010000022.1:0-3911 GCA_050744905.1 Acidimicrobiales bacterium | reverse complement strand
CGAGGGGCAGGGGGTCGATGCGCACCGGCGGCCGGTCGGATGCCGGCGGCAGGTCCGCCGGAAGGGCGGAGGTGGCCAGCTGCACCTCGGTGCCACGCTCGACGACGACGGCCCGGCCAGGCGGCGTTTTGCCTGTCGGCGCCTTCACACTGTCGTCCACCAGGTAGTAGTCGTCGGCCGACGGGAGGGGGAGGATGAGCCGGTTGGGGAGCGAACGCCAGCCGGCGCCTTCCGCGCGCAAGCCGTCCGGCGCGGTCGACACCGCCAGGGCGATGCCCGAGGCCGCGGCCGTGAGGGCCATGTCGACGAGGCCCTCCAGCAGTTCCAGGCGGTCGAAGTCCACGCGGCCGGCGTCCTCCGGAATGAGGCGCTCGGCGTGGTTGATGAGCACCAGCAGCTTCCCGGGTACCGAACCGCCGTAGCGCTTGTCTCGTTCGGCGAGGAGGAAGTTCACCAGCCGGCGTAGGCGGTCCTGGTCGTGGACCGCCACCACTGCGCCGGCGTGGGGCACGTGGGCCAGGTGCTGGAGGGCCCCCTTCGGGGAGCCGTCGATCACGTAGAGGTGGAGCTGGTCGGGAGGCCACAGGTCGACGGCTGCTGCGGCGATGGTGTGCAACCCAGTCGACCGGCCGGATCCGTTGCCGCCGACGAGGAGCAGCGCACCGGTCCCCGGGTCCCACACGAACGGCACCTGGGACTGCATCTCGGGGCGGTCCTCGAGGCCCAGGACGAAGCCGCGCGCCGGCTCGAGCAACCGCGCGTCGCTGCGATCGAGCGACGTCGGCAGTTCGTCCTGCCACGGCCGCCAGGAGGCCGACACACCGACAGCGGCGGCGGCCTCGGTGACGGCCCGCACGATCTCGTGGAGGTCGGTGTCGGCCGACCATGTGCTCTCTGCCTCCGGGACCTCCGCCCCGAGCGCGGCGAAGGAAAGGTCGCGGAGTTTCACCTCGGCCTTCGTCACTTGGGCGCCGGCCGACGGCCACCCCACCCATGCGCTCTGGCACTCGACCAGCTTGGATCCGGTGCGGACGAGCGCCCGGCCTGGCGTCTGGTCGTCGAGGGCGGCGGCGTCACCCACGTCGATCACGTCGCGGCTCTCATCGGGCTTGGCCACTCGGAGGCAGATCCGCACGCCGACGTTGGCCCGGATCTTCTCCGAGACGATGCCCTGTGGGCTCTGCGTGGCCAGGACGAGGTGCATTCCGAGGGCCCGGCCCAGGGCGGCGATGGACACGAACTCGTCGAGCAGTTCTTTGTGGTCTCGGGCCAGCTCCGCGAACTCGTCGATGACGATCATCACCCGGGGCAGCGGAGGGACGTTCCCGGTCTTGGTCCAGTAGGCGTCGATGTCGGGCACGTGGGCGTTGTGAAGGCACTCCTGGCGCCGGCGGGCCTCGGCTCGCAGGGAGCGGATGGCCCGCTCGACGATCAGACCGTCGAGGTTGGCCAGCATGCCGACCACATGGGGGAAGTCCTTGGCGTCCCTGAAGGCGGTGCCGCCCTTGAAGTCGACGAGCACGAAGCTGAGCCGGTCAGGTCGGTTCGCCACCGCCAACGCGGAGACGAGGGTCTGCAGCAGCTCACTCTTCCCGGACCCGATCGTGCCGGCGACCAGTGCGTTCGTGTTCTGCCCGCTCAGGTCAACCGACACCGGGCCACCCGGGCCGATGCCGATGGTGGCGACTGTCGACGCCCCGGAGCCGGCTTCCCACCGCCTGGCGATGGCCGCCGCCGACCTGCATTCGGGGGCCAGTTCCTCCATGCGCACGCGCCTCGGGATGCCACCCGGCCCTCCGCCGGCGGCGCCCACATCGCGCAAGGGGGCCAACGCTGTCGCGGTCCGGGTGAGCAGCGCCTGGTCGATCGGGTCGACGAGCACGCCGGTGATGTGGGTGCCGTCAGGGAGCTGGATCTCGGCGGTCTCGTCCGGTACGGCGATGCGGCAGCGCACCGCCGGCGGGAGCTGGTTGGCCGCTTCGACGGAAACAACGGTGAACACGCGCACGGCCGGCCCTTGTTGCACGATGGGTTGCACCAGGCGGGTGAGCGCGGCATCCAGACCGTCGACGAAGACCACGATCGCGGGCCACACGAACCCGTCACGGTTGGCCTGCTCGTCGGCGCGGCGCGACCGGACGAGCGTCAGGACCTCGTCGAGGCGACTGGCGCCCTGGACAGTGTCGCCCGCGACCAGACGGAGGCACGACCGCCCACCGGACGGTCGCGTGTGGGGCAGCCAGGCCGTCCATCGCCATCCACCGGGGTCCTTGGGAGCGACGACAACGGTGCGCAGCTCGACGGGCGAGTGCAGGACGGCTACCTGCAGCGCGAGCCAGTGGGCGAGCGGCCTGGCCGCGCTGGCGTCCCCGTAGAGCCCGACGGCGCCGACCTGGAGGAGGGAGACGGTGGCGGGCAAACCTCGGGCGGTGGCCGCCTCGAGTAGGGCCTTGTCCTGATGGCCGGCGAAGCCAAGGGCGAGCTTGGTGTCGCATCGTCCGATCCGCAGTGTGAGGAAGTCGTCGTCATCGGGCGCCCGCTCCCATACCCTGCTGGTGGGCACAGCCGCCATGGCCGCCAGGTCGTCGGGGCCCGGGGCGTCGGCCCGCGCCTTGGCCTCGACCTGGCGCCGACGACTGTCGGCCTCGGCCAGCGCGGCCCGCCGCGCCGCTCGGTACTCGCGTACGCCGCGCTGGTGCTTGCGGGTCGATGCCATCCGGTCGGAGACCACGTTCCCGCCGATCATCAGGGGGGACCCGACAGCGAAGACGAGATACATGATGGCGCTCGAACCCCCGGTCTGCTGCGAGGCGACCACGAACATGATGACGCCGAGCATCAGCGAACCGAGGATGCCGGCGATCGGGAAGCGGGGTGGATCCGGTCGCTCCGGAGGAGTGGGGAGGGTCCGCTCTTCCTGGTCGATGCGGACGCGCTCACGGGAGGCGCGAGAGAACAGGCGCACGGCCGGTTCGTCTGGGTCCTCGAAGACCTGCGCCTGCTGACCCATGGCCTGGCCGGCCTCCACCACCAGTTCGGTGTCGCCGAGCCGTACGGGCGTGCCGTAGGGGACAGCCGTGGGCGACCGGACCGGCCGATCGCCCAACCAGGTGCCGTTGCTCGAGCCGAGATCTGTCACCGTCACCGAGTGAGGGCCCACGACCAGTTCGGCGTGCTCCCGTGAGAGCGTCTCGTCGGAGAGGGAAACCTGCACGGTGCGGGACCGGCCGATTACGCAGGTCCGGCCGGGGAGCGGCACGGTGCGGCCTTGATCCGGGCCACCCGTCACCTTGAGCACCGGTCCCCTCGTCGCCGCCACGGCACGCTCGGGGGAGGGCACGTCCATGCCCACGGCGTCGCCTTGCAGGATGCCTGTGGACAGGAGGAGCGCGTCGTCGTCCAACGGCCGGCCACCGAGGTACAGGCGGGCGCACGAGAACTCCCCGAAGTACTTGCACAGGCCCGAGCGGAGGTCCCTGACCAGCGCATTCTCGTCGATCTCCACAAGGAGGTCGCGTCGCTCGCCGCCAGGAAGATACGACCGAAGTGCGAGTTCCATCCCCACCGTTCTCCCCGCTCGACGATGACGGGACGGGGACAGCGTAGCGAAGCGCATCGTTTTGCTTTGCCTATGATCTGCCGAGGCGTTGGGGGGGCGATGGCGAACGAAGATATGACGTGTCCCAACTGCGGAGCGCGAGTGCGCGCCGGGATGAAGTTCTGCACCGGGTGTGGGGACCCAGTAACCGCGGGCCAGTCGGCAGCCGAGCCTCCCCGGGCGGTGGCGCCGGCGACTGTCGCCGGGCAGTGGCTGAATGTCGACGACGCAGCGCCCTCCCGTCCGGCCGTCGCGCCGCGAGCGGCCGACCCGGCCACCGTCGAGGCCGACCCTTGGGGCGACTGGTCTCCTC
>JBOGHR010000021.1:0-3475 GCA_050744905.1 Acidimicrobiales bacterium | reverse complement strand
CCCCTGTACGCGGCGGTCGACTTCGCCGTGATCCTGGCGCCGGCGGTGGCCGTCAAGCTCGCCGCCGACCGCGGGGGCATGGGCGACGCCGAGGGCGTCGACCTCATCGCCGCCAGCGCCCTGCTGGGCGCCGTGCACGCCGTGTTCGCCTTCCGGCGCCTGCGGACCGAGGAGCGGGTCGCCGTGCGCCGGGCCGACATGTGGCTCGCCGCCGTCGACTCGCTCGTCATGCTCGCCCTGGGGGCCACCGTGCTGCTGGTCGCCGTCTTCTACGGCTTCGCCGACGAGCACGCCTCCGTGGCCGACCGGGGCTACCCGGTCGTGGTGCTGTGGACGGGGGTCCAGCTGGTGGCCGTCGTGATCGCCGAGGCCACCGGGCGGTTCGTGTTCTGGTGGCTGGAGCCCCACCCCCGGGGCGGCCCGGCCTAGCTACGAGGCCGGGCCGGGGCCGGCCTCGCCGTCGCCCTTCCCGCCGTCGCCCTCGCCGTCGCGCCCCGCGTCCTCGAGCTGGCGCTCCATGGTGGCGATCGACGTGAGGTCGGACCTGCCCCGTCGCCGCTGGTCCCAGATCCACACCACGGTGAGCAGGATGGTCACGATGGTCAGGACGCGGCCGTTGTTCGAGTAGAAGCGGTTCACGGGCGCGGTGATCGGGCTGAGGAGGTCGCCGAAGCGGTACACGAGGCTGACGACCGTCACCGTGCCGATCAGGTTCATGGCCCCGAACAGCACCGGGCTCATGCGGGTGGCCCCGGCCAGGACGCAGACGATCAGGCCGGGGAACAGGAAGACCATGACCGGCGCCGCCTTGGCGAACCAGCGCTCGAACGCCCGCACCAGGCCGGCCTCGTCGCGCATCTTCTGCTCCATCCAGCGCACGCCCCGGTCGCCGTAGAGGTAGCCCAGGAGGTAGAAGAGTGGGTCCGAGACGATCCGGCGGAGGGTGGCGACGACGAGGAAGGGCACGAAGTCGACCTTCTCCGCCACCAGCAGCAGGTAGCGGTTGCGGGGTTCGAGCGCCACCAGCCACAGCGGGTGGTTGTTGAGCAGGGTGGGGTGGATGGCGTTGCCGACGTACCCGGCGGCCACCACCACCAGGATGGGGGCCACGATGAGGACGAGCGTGCGCCGGCTGGGGTGCGATCGTTCGGGTGCGGTGGCGTCCAAGCCGCCGACGCTACCGCCCGCCCGCCGGGGCCCGGTCGCGGTGCCTCGCGCCGGTCCCGAGGTGAGGCGCCCGGACGGCGTAGCCTGCGGCAATGAGCGCGACAGGGCACGGTGGGCGGTTCGGCGCGGTGCTCACCGCCATGGTGACGCCCTTCGACGCCGAGGGCCGCCTGGACCTCGACGCCGTCGGCGTGGTGGCCCGCTGGCTGGTGGCCAACGGCAGCGAGGGGCTGGTGGTGGCCGGCACCACCGGTGAGTCGTCGGTGCTCACCGACGACGAGAAGCGGGACCTGTGGCGGGCGGCGGCCGAGGCGGTCACCGTCCCCGTCCTCGCCGGCGCCGGCAGCAACGACACCGCGCACTCGGCCGCGCTGGCAACGGCGGCCGAGGAGGCGGGGGCGGCCGGCGTCCTGGCCGTCACCCCCTACTACAACCGCCCCTCGCAGGCCGGGATCGAGGCCCACTTCCGGGCCGTGGCGGCGGCCACGTCCCTGCCCGTGGTCCTCTACGACATCCCCGTCCGCACCGGGCGGAGGATCGCCGGCGACACCATGCTGCGCCTCGCCCGCGAGGTGGCGAACATCGTGGCCGTGAAGGACGCGGCGAGCGACGTGGCCGGCTCGGCCCGGGTCCTGGCCCGGGCGCCGTCGTCGTTCGAGCTCTACAGCGGGGAGGACGCGCTCACGCTGCCGCTGCTGGCCGTGGGGGCCGTCGGCGTCGTCGGCGTCGCCACCCACTGGTCGGGGCGGGTGCACGCCCAGATGGTGGCCGCCTTCGCCAAGGGCGACGTCGACGAGGCGCGGCGGCTCAACGCCTCCCTGCTCGAGTCGTTCGCCTTCGAGACGGGCGACGACGCTCCCAACCCCATCCCGGCCAAGGCCATGATGCGGGTGCTCGGCCTGCCCGTCGGCCAGTGCCGGCTCCCCATGGGCCCCGCCCCCGACGGCCTCGAGGATCGCGCCCGGCGGGTCCTGGCCAACCTGGGCGACGCCGCCCCCCCCGCCCATGCCTGATCCCGTTCGCATCACCTTCCTGGGCGGGCTGGGCGAGATCGGCCGCAACTGCGCGGCCTTCGAGCTGGGGGGGCGCATCCTGCTCCTCGACTGCGGGCTGATGTTCCCCGACCTGGAGATGCCCGGCGTCGACCTGGTGCTGCCCGACTTCACCTGGCTGCGCCAGAACGCCGACCGGGTCGAGGGCTGCGTGGTCAGCCACGGCCACGAGGACCACGCCGGCGGCCTGTCCTTCCTCCTGCGGGAGCTGTCGTTCCCGATCTACGGCTCGGCGCTCAGCCTGGGCCTGGCCCGCAACCGCCTGGAGGAGGCAGGCGTGCTGGGCCGCACCGAGCTGATCACGGTCCGGGACGGCGAGCGGAGGCGCATCGGCCCCTTCGACGTCGAGTTCATCCCCGTCACCCACTCGGTGCCCGACGGGTTCGCCACCGCCTTCCACACCCCGCAGGGCATCATCCTGCACTCGGGGGACTTCAAGCTCGACCTCCACCCCGTGGACGGCCGCATCACCGACCTGGCCCGCATCGGCGCCCTCGCCTCCGAGCACGGCATCCGCCTGCTCCTGTCGGACTCCACCAACGCCGAGGAGCCCGGCTACACGGCCACCGAGTCGTCGGTGGGCGAGACGCTGCGGGACCTGTTCCGCGACAACGTCGACAAGCGGGTGATCGTCACCTGCTTCGCCAGCCACATCCACCGGGTCCAGCAGGTGGCGGAGGTGGCCATCGCCAGCGGCCGCACCGTCGCCACCCTCGGCCGGTCCATGGCCAAGAACGTCGCCCTGGCCCGCGACATGGGCATGCTCCACATCCCCGACGACCGCCTGGTGGACATCGACCGCATCGGCGACCTCGACCCCGCCCGGGTGTGCGTCATCTCCACCGGCTCCCAGGGCGAGCCCATGTCGGCCCTCGCCCTCATGGCGGCGGGCGAGAACAAGCGCCTCCAGGTCGGCGACGGCGACCTGGTGATCCTCAGCTCCCACGCCATCCCGGGCAACGAGGGCAACGTCAACAAGGTGATCGACGGCCTCTACCGGCGGGGTGCCGACGTGGTGCACTCCGGCGTGGCCGAGGTGCACGTGACCGGCCACGCCCAGCAGGAGGAGCTGAAGACGCTGCTGTCGCTGACCTGCCCGGAGTGGTTCGTCCCAGTGCACGGCGAGTATCGCCACCTCATCCACCACGCCCGGCTGGCCGGGCAGATGGGCGTACCGTCCGACCGGGTGCTGCTGGCCCAGGACGGCGACGTGGTCGAGCTGAGCGACCGGGGGCTGGAGTTCGCCGGCGAGGTGC
>JBOGHR010000020.1:0-4821 GCA_050744905.1 Acidimicrobiales bacterium | reverse complement strand
GAGCGGGCCCGGTCGGTGACGCCGGCGGCCGGGGCGGCGGGGGTGGCGGCCGTCACCGCCACGACCACACCCCCCGGGGCGGGCGACCGGCGGAGCGGGAGCTCCCTCGCCGGGCAGGCTCCGCCTGCGAGGCGATCACAGGAGCACCTTGTCGTTGAGCACCTCGGTGACGAGGCGGGCGGCGGCGGCCGGCGTGCGGGCGGGGTCCACCGAGGCGGGCGGGTGGAAGGAGCGCACGACGGCCGAGCTCACGTCGGTGTAGTAGGGGGCCGGGGGGCGGAGTCGTTGATCGAGTCGCGGATGAGGTCGGCCATGGGGAAGATCTCCCGCACCTCGGGATCGTCGTAGACCTCGGCGCGCGCCGCCGGGTTCTTGGCGTCGACCATGTGCTGCTGCTGGCTCTGCGCCGAGGTGATGCACCGCACGGCGTCGAGGGCCTGGTCCTGGTGGTCGCTGTAGGCGCCGATCCCGAGGGCGATCCCGCCGAGGGGCGGCCGGCTGGGCGTGGACGGGTCGACCCGGGGGTAGCGGGCCCAGCCGATGTCGTCGAGCACCGCCTGGTCCAGGGTCCCCCCGGCGACGGCCTCCTGGGCGGCGCCGTACACGTAGGGCCAGTTGACCATGAACCCGCCCCGGGCGCCCTGGAAGCCGGCCCGGGCCGCCTCCTCGTCGGAGGTGGACACGGCAGGGTCGGCGGCCGGCGACCGGGCCAGCTGGCGGACGACCGACGCCGCCTGCCGGCCGGCGTCGCCGTCGATGGCCGGCTCCACGTCCTTGCCGGCCTCCGGGTTGCGCAGCACCCGGCCCCCGGCCGACTCGACCAGGGCGTTGATCCACACCATGTAGCCCTCGTAGCGGTTGGCCTGCACGCCGAAGAGCGTCCCGGTGCTCGACGCCGCCTCGATGAGCTGCTGCCAGGTGACGGGGCGGGCCGCCGGCTCGATCCCCGCCCGCTCGGCGACCGACTGGCGGAACCACAGCAGCTGGGTGTTGGCCCAGAAGGGGGCGGCGACCAGCTCGCCGTCCCACGTCGCGGACTCGACGGGGCCGGCCAGCACGCCGTCGGTGAGCTCCTGGGCCTCGGCGCCCGAGAAGGTCCGGAGGAACCCGGCGTGGGCGAACTCGGCGACGAACGGGGGGTCGAGGCTCATCAGGTCGATGGAGGCGTCCTTGGCCGCCAGCCGGCGCACGAGCTGCTCGCGCTGGGACGTGGCGTCGTTGGGGAGCAGGGAGGTGACGATCCGGTACCGGCCCCCGGCCGCCGCCGTGCACCTGGCGGCCAGCCGGGCCTGCCCGCCGTTGTCGGGGTTGATGTACCAGTTGAGGGTGGCGACGCCGCCCCCGCCGCCGCAGCCGGCCACGAGCGCGGACAGGGCGGCGGCGACCACGACGGCGGCCGACCGCCGGGAGCGAAGGACTGCCGACCTCGTCACGGATCCCCTTCCTCGCGCCGGGTGGGGGGATTCTGCACCACCGGCGGCCTGCCGTGCAGGACCTCCTCGCCGGGCGGGACGCCGTCGGCCAGGACCTGCTCGACCCGGCGGAACCGGAGCACCGAGTCGACGTAGGACCCCAGCGCCGCCTCGTTGCCGACCTCGTACCCGGCCGCCTCCGACAGGAAGTAGCGGTGCTCGAGCAGCTCGTGGAACAGCTCGGCCGGCTCCAGGCGCCCCCGCAGGTCGGCCGGCACGCTGGCCACCAGCGGCTCGTAGACCTCGGCGATCCACCGCGACGCCAGGGGCGCCTCCGGCACCACGGAGCCCTCGACGCGGGCCAGGTGGGCGCCGTAGGACGAGATGTCGTTGAGCAGGCGGCGGGCCTGGTTCTCCAGCACGTCCAGCCCGGTCAGGCGCCGCAGCCGGCGGGCGTGGTGGCCCTCCTCGACCAGCGCCGGGTAGACCCGGACCCGGGCCGCTCCGTGCTCCCGCTCGACCACCAGCTCGCCCACGTCGAAGCCCAGCTCGTTGAGCCGGCGGGTGCGCCGCTCGACAGCATGGCGCCCCATGTCGTCGGCCTCCTCGGGGCCGGTCAGCTCCCGCCACAGGGCGGCGTAGCGCTCGGCGAACAGCTCGGCGGTGGCGAGGGGGTCGACGCCGTCGACGCCCTGGCCGGCGGCGGCCAGGTCCAGCAGGCCGCCGGCGATGTGCTCGCGGGCCAGGTCCACGTCGGCCTCCCGCATGCCGTCCGAGCCGCCGGTGCGCCGGGCCGTCTCGGCGTCCACCAGGTAGGCCCGCAGGGCGCCCGCGTCCCGGCGGAACAGCAGGTTGGCGAGCGAGCAGTCGCCCCAGAAGAACCCCCGCAGGTGGAGCCGCACCAGCAGCACGACGGCGGCGTCGATCAGGCGGCGGGCCAGGTCGGGGTGGCCCTCGGCGCGGAACAGGTAGCTGTAGGGCAGCGAGAAGTCGAGGTAGCGGGTGACGAGGACGCCGTCGAGGGGGGCGCCGTCGTCGGAGGCCCGGCCCGTGACCAGGCCCACGGCCTCGACCACGGGCAGGCGGTCGGCGGCCAGGTCGCGCAGCATGCGGTACTCGCGCCCGGCGTCGGCCTCGGCCGTCTCCTTCAGGGCGTACACCCGCTCGCCCAGGGCGGCGAAGCGCACGACGTGCCGGCTGGCGCCGTGGGCCATCTGCACCAGCAGCCCGGGGTCCCAGGAGGCCAGGGGCACGGACCACGGCAGGTCGAGCAGGTCGGGCGGCTGGTGGCCCGAGACCAGCTGGAGGCGCACGGCCACGCGCGCACTCTACGGACTCAGGCGGCGGCCAGCTCCGGCAGGAGGGTGTCGACGAACTCCTCGGCCCGCAACCGGCCCTCCGAGGGCCAGCTGCACACCAGGTAGGAGACGCCGTTGGCGCGGTGGCGCTCGGCGGCGCGGCGCACCTCGTCCCACGGCTCGGACAGCGACAGCTGGGCGGAGCGCACGATGGCGTCGGGGTCGCGGCCCGCCAACTCGGCCGCGTCGGCCACGACGGCCCACTTGCTGGCGTAGTCGGCGCCCGACGCGAAGCAGTGCCAGGCGTCGGCCACCCGGCCCACCAGGGGCAGCATGCGCTGCTCGCCCGAGGCGCCGATCCACAGCGGCGGGTGGGGCCGCTGCACCGGCCGGGGCCGGTAGGTGGCCCGGTGCAGGGTGTAGTGGTCGCCGGCGTAGCTGGCGTCGTCGGTGGTCATGAGCAGGCGCATGACGTCGACGGCCTCCACCAGGCGGTCGACCCGCTCGGCGGTGCGGGGGAACGGGATGCCCAGCTCGAGGTGCTCGCGCTCGAACCAGCCGGTGCCCAGCCCGAGCTCGAGGCGCCCGCCCGAGATCTGGTCGACGGTGACCGCCTCGGCGGCCAGCACCGACGGGTGGCGGTAGGTCATGCCGGTGACGAGCGTGCCGAGGCGGATGCGCACGGTGGCCGCCGCCAGCCCGGCCAGCAGCGTCCAGCTCTCCAGGCAGGGGCCCGGGCCGGTGCCGTACAGGGGCTTGAAGTGGTCGAAGACCCAGGCGCCGTCGAAGCCTGCGCCCTCCGCCCAGCGCACCCGCTCCAGCATCTGGAACCACTCGACCCGGTGCTGCGCGATCTCGATGCCCACCCGCACGGGGGCCCACCCTAGGACGCCCGCCGCCTCGCCCGCGTCCGTCAGGGAACGTCGACGCCCATGCGCTGGGCCACCAGCCGCAGCCGCTCCACCGGGCGGACCAGGGCGACGCGCACGTAGCCGGCGCCCGCCGCCCCGTACAGGTCGCCGGGGCTGACCAGGCAGCCGCCCTCGGCGGCCAGGCGCTCGGTGAAGCCCCAGGCGTCGCCGCCCGGTGCCGGCGCCCACAGGTAGAACCCGCCGCCCGGCAGCGGGGCCTCCACGCCCAGGGCGGCCAGCAGCGAGCGGAAGGCGTCCAGGCGCTGGCGGTAGCGGGCCCGCTGGGCCTCGACGTGGCCGTCGTCGTCGAGGGCCACGGCGGCCGCCGCCTGGACGGGCCCGGGGACGAGCATGCCGACGTGCTTGCGGACCTCGGACAGGTAGCGGGTGAGGGCGGCGTCGCCGGCGTAGAACCCGGCCCGCAGCCCCGCCGCGTTCGACCGCTTGGACAGCGAGTGCACCGCCACCACGCCGTCGGCGCCCGACGCCAGGATGGTGCGGGGCGGCCCGTCCCAGGTGAACTCGGCGTAGCACTCGTCGCTGAACACGGGCACGCCGTGGGCCCGTCCCCACTCGGCGGCCGCCTCCAGGTCGTCGAGCTGGCCGGCGGGGTTGCCGGGGGTGTTGACCCACAGCAGCAGGGCCCGGCGGGCGTCGGCCGGGTCGATCGCCGACAGGTCGAGCCGCCACCGGTCGTCGACCGGCACCTCGACCGAGCGGCCCCCGGCCAGGGCGGCGCCCATGGCGTAGCTGGGGTAGGCCACCGCCGGGTGCAGCACGGTGTCCCGCCCCGGCGAGCGCAGCCGCAGCCAGTGGGGGAGGGTGGAGACCAGCTCCTTGGTGCCCACGCAGGCGTACACGGCCGACGGGGCCACCTCGACCCCCAGCCGGCGCGCCATCCACCCGGCGGCCGCCTCCCGGTAGCGGGCGCTGCCCACCGACATCGGGTAGCCGGCCTCGGCGCCGGACGAGGCCAGGGCGGCCACCACGGCCGGAGGCGCCGGGTCGCCGGGCGTGCCGATGGACAGGTCGACGGCGCCGCCGGGGTGGGCGTCGGCCTTCTCCTTGGCCCCCGCCAGCCGCTCGTAGGGGTAGACGGGCGGCTCGAAGCCGGCCGGCGCCGCCGTCACCGGCTCACGACACCAGGAACTCGGCGAAGCGTGCCGCCCCGGCCTGGTCCAGCCGGGCCCGGAGCCGGGT
>JBOGHR010000019.1:0-1826 GCA_050744905.1 Acidimicrobiales bacterium | reverse complement strand
GAGGAGATCGAGGCTGCTGGCTTCGAGCCGCACTTGGCCGAGCCGGCCGACACGCAGGCGGCGCGGGGTCGCAAGCACCGGGCCAAGACCGATCGGAGCGACGCCCGGTTGCTGCGGGATCTGCTGGCGGGCGACGAGCTGCCCGAGTCGTGGATCCCACCGGCCGGGGTGTTGGAGTGGCGCGAACGGATGCGCCTGTACGTCGCGCTGGTCAACCAGCGGCGGGTGTGGGGCCAGCGGATCCACGCCGAGCTGTACCAGCACGGCGTCGCGATTCCGGAGGGTGCGATCCGCACCGTCAAGACCCGGGAGATGCTCGCGGATCGGGGCCTCGAGGTGTCACCGGCGGCGCGGCAGCGGATCAGGGCCGGGTACCGGATGATCGACGCGACCGACGCCGAGGCGCTGCCGTTGAAGACGGACCTGCAACGCTTCGGCACCAAGCAGCCGGCCTGCAGGGCGCTGGTCGAGGCCCAGTACGGCATCGGCGGGTTGATCGCGGTGGCCGTGTGGTCCGAGCTCGGCGACTGCCGCCGCTTCTCGCGGTCCGAACAAGCAGTGCGTCACACCGGCCTGGACGTGACCGTGGACTCCTCGGACCGTCGACGAGCTGGAGGGTTCCTCGCCCGGCAGGGCCCGCAGACGTTGCGGTGGGCGCTGTACGAGGCGGCCAAGAACTCCTCGCATCAGCGCAGCCCGGACCACGACTACTACGCCACCCTCAAGGCCCGCCACGACGGCAAGATCGCCGCCATCTCCGTCGCCCGCAAGCTGGCTCGCCGCTGCTACCACATCCTGCGCCAGGTCGACCCCGAGGCGGTCTACGCCATCCCGGCCTGAACACTCCTGCCGGCAGCGACGGTCGGGATCGCCTACTCGAACATCAGGGTCACCCGCGGTCAGCTCCTGCAACCGGCGTGCCCGCCAGCATCCGTGCTGGACGGCCTTCAAACACTGACGCGACCGCGCTCCCACCTCTTGCCAGCGGGGGACACCCGATCACGATTGTTGTCGCCGACGACCACCGGTTCGTCGAGCACCTAGGTAACGCTGGGCGCCCCCACGCCGCCGCCGACCGGCCCATCACCAGCCTGCACCGGCCCTCGGGCCGGTCAAGGTCGTACGTCCTCGCTTCGCTGCGGGCGCTCCACCTTGACCGCCCCTTCGAGGCCGATGCCGTCCGCGCCAAGAGGGCCTTGACCGGCGCTGCTCACACAGGTAACGCCGGTTCGTCGCCGCGAGCTCTCCTACTTGTCGACGTCGTCAGCCATGTGAGCGTCGGCGTTCGGCAGGTGAGCGCAGCAGCAGTCGGTCTCTCGCATCGCGTGATTACCGACCCAAGCTCGACGAGACATGCTCCCGTGGGAGCCGTTGGCTCGAGTCGCTGGCGGGGGGCTCGTGAAGGCCCATGCCGCGCATACCGAGTCCACCCCGGAATGCATCACGCCGTCGAACGTCGACATGTGCCCAGTCTCGTCGCCAGGCTCAGCGTCCGCCTCGACTAGAGGTTCTCAACGCTCTGTCCAGCAAGTGTCGCTGCGGTCAGCGCAGCGCTCTCGACGAGCAGTCGGGCTGCCTTGTATCGAAGATCCAGCGGCGAGACGGCTCCGTCGATCTCGATGTGAGCATCTGTGATGGTGCACACCGCACGACGCGCCCGGTGCCCAACAGCTCGAGCATCAGAGTGTTCAGCCTCACATTCGTCGCCGCACCGCAACCTGACAGAGATTACGGCATCTCCAGAGTGCGATCTGGTGGTGGCGTGCGTGGAACACTCGAACGTGCGATCGACGAACACCTGATCGACTAACGTCACTGTCACAGGC
>JBOGHR010000018.1:0-15638 GCA_050744905.1 Acidimicrobiales bacterium | reverse complement strand
GCAACCTGGCCGACGCGCTGGCCGACGGGCCAGCGCCGACGAGCTGGCGACCTGGGCCACCCGCCTGCTGCGCGCCAGCCGCCGCTTCGTCCCCGTGGTGGCCGACTCCCGGGCCTCGCCGCCGTGTCCGACGACAACGGCGACCTGGACGCGCTGGAGGACGCCTTCGTGGCGGCCGCAGGCCCGTATGGCGCTCGTCGGGGCATCTCCTACGCCGCGTGGCGTGCCGCCGGCGTTCCGCCCGCTGTCCTCGGTCGGGCTGGGATCCACCGGGGTTCGTAGGGCGGTCGCGGGGCCCGGGGAGGTCGTGACTTCACGCCGCTGGCGTAGCTGGTGGTCAGTTCTCTCCGCACCGGGCAGAGCCGATAGGCCGCATGCACTGCGGTGCGCTCAGGTGGGCTTCGAGTGCTAGTCGCCCCATCGGACCGGGCCCCACCGGACGTGTCGGGCGGAGCCGTGCAGCACGAAGTCGTCGACGTCCTCCTTCATGGCGAAGAGCCAGTAGACGGCGGCGAGCGGGACCACCACGACCTCTTGATCGACGGCATTATGGATCGCCGTCGCCGCCTGCTTCTGCGCTTCGTCGCGATCGGGCGTCGCCAGAGCCGCCTCGATGGCCTGGTCGTAGGCCGCACCCGCCGAGAACCACTTGGCGTAGTCGCCGCTGGCCTTCGAGTAGAAGAAGCTCGACGCGGCCTGGCTCGGCGTGGCGTCGTTCTGAGCGATCCGCTCCAGGAACAGGTCCCCTTCGCCGTTCTTCAGTCGCTCGCTGTACGTCGCCAGTTCCGGGGTCTCGACGATCTGCACCTCGATGCCGACGTCCTTCAGCTGGGCCTGGAGAAGTTCGGGCATCGGCTTCCTCAGGTCGATCGGGGGGTAGCCGTTGACCAGGACGAGCTGCAGCCGACGTCCCTCCTTCATCCGTACGCCGTCGCCGCCGGCGGTCCACCCGGCGGCGTCGAGAATCTCACGGGCCTCGTCGGGATCGTGACGCACGCCGGTCACCAGTGAGGCGTGTTCTCCGAAAAGCGCCGCGGGGCTGACGGTGTTGTAGGCCTCCGCCGCACCGGGGAACACCTGCTTCACGATTGCGTCGCGGTCGATGGCGTGGGCGACGGCCCGCCGGACGTCACCATCGGCGAGCAGCGTGTACGGATCTGCTCCGGAACGGTTCAGGTACATCACCTCGGCCGCTCCCGGTGGCGTCACTGCCACCTCGATGCCCTCGGTGCCGTCGGCCTCGTCGATCAGAGTTCGCGGGAGGTCGAAGATAAGGTCGACATCGCCGGTGCGCAGCGAAAGCCAACGGGCGTTGTCATCAGGGAAGAACCGGAAGGTGATCCGGCGGAGGTGCGCCTTGTCGCCCCAGTAGTCGTCGTTGCGCTCGACGACCAGGCGTTCGCCCTTGACGTATTCCACGAACCTGAAGACGCCCGTCCCGATCGGCTGCGTACCGACGTCGCTGGCCGGAGCGATCATGGGCGCAAGGCTCGGGTGCACGAGCTGGTCGACCAGGCGCAGGTTCGGCGTGGTGGGCGTCACGTCAACGGTGTGGTCGTCGATTACCTGGGTGGAGTCGGGGCCGATGCCGAGCGATCCCGCGCCGGAACGCGCGAGGCGGTCGAAGCTGAACTTCACGGCGGCCGCGTCGAAGGGCTGACCGTCGTGGAAGCGAACGTCGCGCCGGAGGAAGAACCGCCAGGTGTTCTCTCCCCGGAACTCCCAACGCTCCGCCAACCACGGCTCGACCTCGAAGTCGGGCGACATCCGCACAAGGTTCTCGAAGATGTTCGCGTTGATCGGGAACATTCCCAGGTTCGCCCGGTCGCCCGCCACGTTGAACGCGTCCGCCGGGGTGCCGACGGCCAGCTCCTCGCGGTGCGGCTGCGTGTCGGCTGATTCCCCCTCCGACCCGTCCCCGCTGTCGGCGCAAGCACCGAGCAGCACCAAGACGGCGACCAAGCCGTTGAGGAATCGTGTCCTTCGCATGCCCCCACCGCCTTCGTTCGGAGGGCGGGCCGGCCCTCCCCGGCTCGCCCCATGGGCCAACATAGCTGCCGAATGGGAGGCTATCTCGCCCGCCGGGTCGCTGCCCTGGTACCGGTATGGCTTCTCATCAGCGTCTTCGCCTTCGCCCTGTCGAGCTTCGCCCCAGGGGACCCAGCGGACTTGATCCTCAGGCGGCAGTCCGAGGAGCCACCGCGTCCGGAAGCCGTAGCGGCACTACGCCACGACCTCGGCCTCGACCGCCCATGGATCGTCCAGTACGTGCGCTGGGTGGGTTCCGCGCTCGGAGGCGATCTCGGTACGTCGTACCGCACCGGGAACGAGGTGCGAGGAGAGCTGTGGGATCGCTTCCTCGTCACCCTCGAGCTTGCCGTGCCCGCCTTCCTCCTGGCGCTCGCGGTGGCCATCCCGGTGGGCGTGTTGTCGGCGGTGCGTCGGAACTCCCTGACGGACCACGCGGCCCGGTTCATGGCGCTGCTCGGGTCGTCCATGCCCAGCTACTGGCTCGGCTACGTCGTCATCCTGCTGTTCGCCGTCGAGCTCGGCGTGCTGCCCGTGGCCGGACGCGGAGGATGGGAGCACCTCGTCCTTCCTGCGCTGACCCTCGCGCTCGGGGCGTCGGCGACGCTCGCCCGCCTGACCCGATCAAGCGTGCTCGACGTGCTCGGGGAGGACTTCGTCAGCACCGCGCGATCGAAGGGCGTGGCCGAGCGTCGGGTTGTCTGGGTCCACATCCTCCGCAACGCGCTCATCCCGGTGGTCACCGTCATGGGGATCGCTTTCGGCCACCTTCTCGCCGGGGCTGCCATCGTGGAGACCGTGTTCGCCTGGCCGGGGCTGGGCAAGCACGTGGTCGACTCGATCTACGACCGCGACTACCCGACGATCCAGGGCTTCGTGCTGTTCACCGGGACGGTCTTCGTCGTGGTCAACCTCTTCGTCGACGTCCTGTACGTACGCCTCGATCCCAGGGTGCGCCTCGCTGCGAGGAACCGGTAGAGGGTGAGAACCCTCGGGCGCCTGACTCGGGACCCCCTGGCATTGACGGGCCTCGTGATCGTGGGGTTCCTCCTCCTCGTCGTCGTGGCGGCACCGTGGATCGCCCCGCACGACCCGAACGCCGTGAGCCCCGTGGACCGCCTGGCATCTCCGAGTGGCGAGCACCCGCTCGGGACGGACGTCCTCGGCCGTGATCTCCTTAGTCGTCTTCTGGTCGGTGCGAGGTGGTCGCTCGGTGCCGCGACGCTTGTCACCGTCAGCGTTGTGGGCATCGGCGTCCTGGTCGGAACCGTCAGCGGCTACTACGGCGGTGTCGTCGACGCCGTAGCCATGCGGGTGGTCGATGCCCTCCTGGCCTTTCCCGCACTGCTGCTGACTCTTGCGATCGTGGGAGTCCTTGGCCCCGGCCTCGGCAGCGTTCTCGCCGGCCTGATCGCCGTGGCGTGGGCCGACTACGCGAGGATCGCCCGAGGATCGGTTCTCGCGCTTCGCGAGCGGGAGTACGTGCTGGCGTCGCAGGCCCTCGGGGGTTGTGGTCGCCACATCGTGATGCGTCACATGCTCCCGAACATCGTGTCGTCCGTCGTCGTGCTGGCCACCCTGGAGATGGGTCAGCTCATCCTCGCGCTGGCCGGGCTCAGCTTCCTCGGGCTCGGTGCGCAGCCTCCGGATCCAGAATGGGGCGCCATGCTCAACGACGGCCGCCTCTACTTCCTCACGGCTCCGCAGCTCATGATCTACCCGGGAATCGCGATCAGCCTTGCCGTGCTCGGCCTGAACCTCCTCGGTGACGGGTTGCGGGATCTTCTGGATCCACGGCTCGCTCGGCGCATCGGCGTGGCGGCGACCGAGTGAAACCAGCGGCCCGAGGCCGAGGACGCCGTGCCGGAGAATGGCCGGGTGTGGGCGCGATGCTCGAGCATCGTGGCGCCGCCGCCGGGCGGTGTACGCGGTCGCGCCCTCGATCAGCCACCCAGGGACGGGCCGCGGGCCGGCGGCGGCCCCGGCTGGCCAGTACCGACGGCCCGGCCCCGAGCCGAGCGTCGGGCGCCCGATCGGGGCCGCGAGCCCATCGAGATGGGACGCGCAAGCCAGCAACCCGCCAGGACGCACCGTGTCGAGCAGCGTCGGCACCCTGCGCCACAAGCGACGTCTAGCCCCACTTGAGCCTTCAGTCTTGGACGTTTGAGGCGAGGGTGCCGCTCGCACGTTCGAGGGTCCCGCGGCCGCCATCGATGCGACGGATGCCGACAACGTCCTCCTGGCCGCCGCCGACCTGGCCGCGAGGACGTGTCACGTCCATCGCTCCATCGACGGAGGGCGGAGGTTCTCCGAGCTCGACGGGCCCGACTTCGCCGGGGCGACCGACTGCGGGCTGAACAAGGGGCACCATCCCCAAGAACATGCGGATGAAGCTCGTGTTCGACCCCGAGGGCGTCCTCTACTGGGCGGTCGCCGTGGCCGATCCGGCCGGGAGAGGCGCCCGAGCCGTCGTGCTGGCCCACACGAGCGACCACGGGGAGACCTGGGAGACCGCCACCGTGGCGCCGGCCAAGACGCCGCCGACTCCCTTGTCACCGGCGATGGCCGCGGTGCACGCCTTCGCCGAGCGGTTCGGCGGCTCGCCGTGACCGGCCCGCTCCTGCTGCCGCCGCTCATGACCAAGGCCGCCAGCCAACGTCCGGACCCTGGCGAAGGCGTGGCTCAGGCCGTCGGGATGCGGGGGACGAGACGAGCCGGATCAGTGGCAAGGACGAAGCCGTCAGCGTCGAGGTCGACCTCGCATCTGGTCGCGAGCTGGCAACGGTCGCGAGCAGCGCGTCGAGCTCAGCCACGGTGTCGGGGTCGAGAGCGATCCGGCGGACACCCGCCGGCGTCTCGGGCCCCTTCACCTGGGCACCGCACTGGCCGCTCGATGACGGCCTCGTCGATACGCACGGCGTGGGCCTCCCAGTCGATGTCGGACCACCGGAGGGCGCAGGCCTCCCCCCGGCGAGCCCCGGTTGCAGCCACGACGCGGATGAACGCCCCCACCCTCGGGTCGTAGCTGCGCGCCGCGTCCAGGAGGCTCTGCACCTCGGTGAGGTCGGGGCAGCGCACCTCCTTGGGGCGCTCGTCGAGGCGCCACTCCGGCAGCTCGGTGTCGGCCACCGGGTTCGGGGCGGTTGCCGCTCCACTTCCGGGCCAGCCGGCAGGTCCGGTGCAGCACGGCTCGGGCGTACTGCACGCTCCCCTGCCCAAGGCCGTCGTCCTTGAGCTTCCGGAGGAACTGCTCGACGTCGTAGGGGCTCCTGCCACCATGCACCTTCGCCGAGCCCGAGAGGGGAATCGAACCCCTGACCTACGCATTACGAGTGCGGTCCTGGGCGTTCCGAGATGTCGCCGCCTGTCGCGGGTCGTGCCAGAAACCGTTGTGGATCAGGGAATTCCAGGCGTTGCCGTCGTACTGGCGGAACGGCCTGGGACGGGTTGGCACGGGATTGTTGGGATGGCAGTTGGGATGGAAAGGGCCGGCGTGGTGTGCTCGGGTGAGGAGCGACGGCCCGGCAGCGGAGTGGCTGGCGGGTGGCCGTGGTGTCGGCGACGACCCGGCCCGGGCCGACCATACCCATGATCGCCGCGCACACGCTGCGGAGAACCGGCCTAGGGTCGGGAACCTGCGCGGTTGTTCCAAAACTGGACTCTTGCTTGAAGCAACCTACGGACGAGGTCTTCGACCGGGTAGGTGTCCAGATGGTCAGGCACGCGAGCACCTCTTTCGTCCAGTGCGATCCCACAGCCTTCCAGCTTGTCGGTGCCAAGCATCTGGTGGCATGACGGAACACCGCGCCGAGTCGCACCAGCACCCTCGAAGCAGCCCGACCCTCGAGGAACTCGCGCGTGCCAAGGGCGTAAAGGCAATCGAGTCCATCGAGGACCTGGAGGCCTCCGCCCTCGACGTCTGGGACTCGGACGAGGATCCCGACGCCTTCCTGGCGAAGTACGGGCCAGTCGCAACGCTGACGTCGCCTGACCGGCGTGTCCGCCGTCGTCCTGGACACGGACGTCGCCTCACTCCTGCACCAGCGCAGCTTGGCCCGAAATCGCGACAGCCGCTGGGAGCACCCTCGCCATCACCGTCGTGACGTGAGCTGCACAAGGGCACGGCCCTTCGCTCCTGGGGTCAGCGCCGGCGGTCGGAGCTCACCCGCTGGCTGATCAGTTCGTCGTCGTGCCGTGCGACGAGGATGTCGCTCGGCAGTGGCGCCGTCTCGCAGCCTCCGCTCAGCTGCGAGGGCGAGTGCGGAAACCGGCGGCGCCCCGCGCGCGCCGTTTTCTGGGCCCGCCTGAGCTGAGGTTGGGAGCCCGCGACGAGACTTGACCCGGCTGTCATAACCTCAACCTTCCGCTCCACCGGCCGATTCAGCGGTGGCGACGCCGTAGGGGATGGCGACCGGGAGGCCGCTGGCGGGGTCCACCACGATGTTGGCCTTGACGCCGAACACTCCCTCGAGGAGCTCGGTCGTGAGTACCTCGGATGGCCGTCCATCCGCGACCAGGCCCCCTCTGCTGAGGGCGATGATCCGATCGGCATAGCGGGCGGCGTGGTGAAGGTCGTGGATCGCCATGACGACGGTGAGGCCTGTGCCTTCGTTGAGGGAGCGTATGAGCTCCATGACCTCCAACTGGAACCGGACATCGAGGAACGTCGTCGGCTCGTCCAGGAGGAGCACCGGCGCGCACTGGGCGAGCGTCAGGGCGATCCACGCGCGCTGGCGCTCTCCTCCCGACAACGAGTCCACTGCTCGGTCGACGAAGCACTCCATGCCGGTCACCCTGAGTGCCTTCTCGATGGCGTCGTGGTCCTGGCGGCGCAGCATGCGGAGCGGGCCGGCGTGAGGATAGCGTCCCTGCTCGACTAGCTCGGCCACCGTGATGCCTCCGGGCGCCGTAGGTCCCTGAGGAAGCACGCCGAGGCGGCGAGCGACCTCCCTGGTCGGAAGGTGGGCGATGTCAGCACCGTCGAGGAGCACGCAGCCCAGCGACGGCCGAACGAGGCGTCCCAGGGCGCGCAGGAGCGTCGACTTCCCCGAACCGTTCGGCCCGACGAGGGCCGTCACGCTCTGCCGCTCGAAGTTGACGTCGAGGTCGGCAATGGCGTCGAACTCGCCGTAGCGCACGCTGACACCGACTGCCGCGACGGCGGGCGGCCGGTTCATCTGGTCTCGCTCGTGAGCAGATGGAGGAAGAACACGGCGCCCAGCGCAGTGGTGACGACCCCAGTGGGAAGCTCGATGGGATTCGTCACGGCGCGAGCGGCGACGTCGGCCCCGAGCAGCACGACGGCACCAACGAGCAGTGTGAAAGGGAACAGGCGGCGGGCGTCGTCGGCAACGAACTGGCGGGCGATGTGCGGTGCAATCAGGCCGACGAAGCCGATGGCACCGACCACAGCCAACGCCCCGGCGGCCAGCAGCGCCGACAGCACTAGCAGGACCGCACGGGTAGGCTCGGCCCGCACGCCGAGGCCCGCCGCGACGTCGTCTCCCAACTGCAACGCATTCACGCGGCTCGCGCTGAGCAGCGTGGCTGCGACCGTGACGGCGGCCCACGGCCACAACACGTTCCAGTGTGTCCACGTGCGTGCGTTGAGCGAGCCGATGGTCCAGTTCAGCACCCCGCCGGTTGGTCCTTGGTGGACGAGGACGATCAGCGACGTCGCTGACTGGAGGATGGCGCTGATCAGGACGCCGGCGAGTATCAGCTGAAGCGGATCGGAGCGGCCGCGCCGGCTCAGGGCGTAGGCGAGCATCGCTGCGGCGACCCCCCCGACGACGGCAACGAGCGGGACGATCCTGCCGGTCATGGTCCCAGCCGGACCGTAGGCGAGCCAGACGACCGTGAGAAGGATCACGCCGGCGGAAACACCGGTCAGTTCGGGTGCCGCAAGGGAGTTCCGGGTGATCGATTGGAGCACTGCGCCCGACAGCCCGAGCATGGCTCCCGCCACCGCAGCGACCAGCGCCCGGGGTAGGCGCAGCTCGAGGACGATCGTCCGATGCAACGAGTCGTCGGAGTGGCCAGCGACCACGTCCCACACTTCGGCCACGCTGAGCGACACGGACCCGACAGCGACGGCCGCGACGAACAAGGCCGCAACGACGGCCGCCGCCGCCACGACCGACACGCCGATGTGCCGGACGGCGAACGGCCGCCGGCCGCCGGCACCCGTAGCTGGCCCGGTTCTCGACGTCACCGCAGCAACCCCGCGAAACGCCGACGGAGGAGCACGAGCAGCGGGGGGCCCCCGAGCAGGGTGGTCCAGATGCCGACAGGCAGCTCCTGGGGTGCGACGATCTGTCTCGCCACGAGGTCGGCGCCGACCAGGAGCACGGCGCCGACGAGGGCGGCCAGCCGCAGGACCCGGGCCGAGTCCGGAGTTCCGAGCACCCGGCGCGCCACATGAGGGGCGAGGAGGGACACGAAGCCGATCGCGCCACACACGGCAATGACGGGAGCGACCAACGTGGCGGAGAGTACGAGCACCATCACCCTCGTCCTGGAGACGGCCAGCCCCATGGCCTGCGCGACGTCGTCCCCGAGTTGCATCAGGTTGAGGGGGCGCCCGGCGACCAGCGCCAGTGGGAGCCCCACGACCAGCCAGGGGGCCGCCACGCGGACATCCGCCCATGTCGTGCCGGCGATGCTGCCGAGCAGGAAAGACAGGACGAGGTGCTGATCGTTCGGCGAGCCCAAGCGTACGATCGCCACCACGGCTGCGCCGAGCAGGGCCGACACCGCAGCGCCAACCAGGATGAGCAGCGCTGAGCTCCCCCAGGCCCGGGCGCGCACCATCGTCGCCATGACGACGCCGGCAGCAGCGGTGCCGCCACCCAGCGCAAGCCACGGGTACACGACGAGGGGAAGCGAGTTGGGAAACACGTTCAGAGCAGCCACGACCGTGACCGCTCCGGCCGACAGGCCGAGCAGCTCGGGGCCGGCGAGGGGATTGCGGAGGGAGTCCTGCATGATGACGCCTGCGACGGCCAGCGCTGCGCCGGCGAGAGCGGCGAGCACGAGCCGTGGGAGACGGAGCTGCGTGACGGCCAAGCGGGTGAGCTTCTCGCCTCCACCTCCGAGCACTTCGAGGAGCTCTCCGACACCCAAGGTCGGGTATCCCACCAGCAGCGAGACGAGCGCCAGCCCGAACAGCGAGAGGCTGAGAGCGGCCCAGACCACCCTCGGGCCATTCATGCGCGTTCGGCGCAACGTCAGTCCGGGAGTGGCTCCGGGAACACGTCGGGATACATCTTCGTCATAGCCTCATCGAGGACGAGTGCGGCCGAACGGGTCCCGCCGAGCGACCACGTCGTGCTGTCCACCTCGTAGACGCGGTCGTTGGCGACCGCTTTGAGCTGGCTCCAGACGGGGTGACCCTCGAAGTCTCGCACCGAGCGGTCGCCCATGGGGTTCCTGATGACGAACATCACGTCTGGATTGACCTCGAGAACCTTCTCGAGCGAGTAGGTCACCTGGCCACCGCCGAGGCAGCTGTCTCCTTGGAACGCCGGCCACGGGAACGGCCCCATCCGAGAGAGCAGTGATCCGCCCTGTGAACTGGTGCTATCGATGAGAGGCGCCTCGGTCGTCGGATAGATGTCAACGGGAACCAACGCCTTCGGGGACTTCGCCGCGTAGGCGTCGATCCTGGCCTCCAGCTTGTCGATGGCCGACTCCGCGGCGTCCTCCCGTCCGGTCGCGCGCCCGATGAGGCGCAGGTTCTCCATGGCGAGCTCGTAGCCGCCGAGATCGAGCAGGATCAGTGGCGCGACGGGTTCGAGGGCGTCGCGAAGAGCATCGTGGAAGCACGCTGCACCGATGACCAGGTCAGGTTCAGCCGCTGCGATGTCCTCCAGGTCCGGCTCGAAGAAGTCGCCTCCCAGCTTCGGGATGGAGGAAGCGTCGTCGCCGAAGTACTCCGGGCGACCCGCGACCTCCGAGTTGAGCTCGCCCGGCATGGCCACCGGCTTGAGGCCGAGCTCGGCCATGGCGTCGACGCACGCGCCGTAGAGGCAGACGATGCGCTCCGCCGGCTGGTCCACGGCGATCTCTGCCTTGGTGTAGTCCGTCACGGTGATCGCTCCGGGGTCCCGGCGTGGGTCGTCCTCGGCGGCGCCGTTCTCGCCGTCGTCGCCACCGCACGCCGCCAACAACATGACCGGCGTCAGCACGAGCGCTCCGACCAGGCGGCGGAGGCCTGTCTTGGACGACGCAGCGAGGGCAGCGGATGTCTGGGGGTTTGGCCGGTGACGCATTCCGATCCTCCTGTCGCCCGGAGTCCGCAGCTGGACCCGGTCCAGCCGGCGGCTGTCCGGCAAGTCAAACCGGCTCCTCCCCGGACCCGCAAGAGGGTCGAGAACACCTACCCGGATGTCTCCCACTCCCGTGTCGCCAAATTGCCGTAGCTGGCGAGAGCCGACTTGGCTCGCCTCGTATGGTGGACCACGTCGTCGCGGCTGGGCCACGCAAACGGGCGCGTCGGGTCGTCCCAGTGGTCGACCCAGAGCTCGATCGCCTCGACGACCTTGACGAAGAAGAGAAAGTCGCGGTGGATCTCCTGGGGACGGCACCGCAACAACGCGTGCCCGGTCGCCAAGTCCAACGCCCTGAGCACGGCGCTCACCTCGCTTCCGGTCACTGGTTTGGACCTCGCCACACCGGTGGGACGCCTTCGCGCCGGCACCGGGCGCAGTCCTCGCTCCCGCCAGACCCGCGCAACAGTGTCCTTGCTGACGCCGTGCCGCCGAGCCAGCGTACGTAACGTCCAGCTGGCGCCTCCCTCGGGCGGCGGGCCGAGGGTGTCATTCGCGATTGCGTCGGCCACTCGATCTCGGACCGTTCTCTTTCGCCCACGGCCTGCCGCCACTGCACCAAGACCGTCCAGGCCGCCGGCGACGTATCGATCGAGCCACCGCCGCACCGTGCCAGGGCTGGATCCGACCTGCCGTGCGATCTCCGCCGTCGCTACGCCGTCGGCCGCAAGTAGAACGCAGCGGGCGGCGATCACCTTTCGGTACGGCAGCGAGGTGGCTCGAGCGACACGCTCGACGTCACGGCGCTGGACAGCCGTGAGCTTCAGCGGCGCCGCGTCCATGAGGTCGAGATGATAGTGCCGAGGGCGGCCAATTCGGCGACAACGGGATCAGCGGCCCCAGCGGGACCTCGACGCGTCCACTTCGCTGGGCACTGCTGCGTCGTGGTCGCCACTCTCCGACGACCGACCGACTATCCCTGTCGCTTCGCCCGCGAAGAACCTTGCTTCCTTGCAGGTGAGGGGACTCCATCAGCTGGTCCAGCTGATTAGTTCACTGAGCCATTGCCCTCCGGAGCCCATGTCGCTCCTCCGAAGACACTACGCCTCGGGCGGAGACGACCTAGGGAAGGACTAGCTGCTCCTCGCCGCTAACTACTTCGACCTGAAAAAGTCGGCCGGACCCGGCCGTGGCTTCCCCTGAAACCGGGCTGAGCCGGCCCGCCGTGGACGTTCTTGCTCCTCGCTTCGAACTTCCGGCCTCCCGTTTGGCCCGTTCCGGGGCCGTTGGGCGTGCCGGGTGAAGCGAGGGACGAGAACGGCTCAGGCTGCAGGTGCGGTTCGGCGGCGCCCCGGTGGTCCGGACCCGCCATGGTCCGGCGCCTTCGCCGCTCGCTCGGGTGCGGCGGGCGCTTGCTTGGCGGCGACGAGCCCGCTGATCTTGGTGGCGTTGTTGGCCACCACGCCCCACCCGCACCACGTCGATGCCGTCCATCAGGCTGCGCCGCCAGCCGTGGTCGCGCTTGAGCGAGGAGATGCGGGCCTCCGACCCGGTCCGCCACTTCACCAGGGTGCGGAACCCGCGCCGGCCCTGCACCTCCCGTCTGGCCGCGCCCGGCTTGCCTTTTCGGGGGATCACCACCTTCTTCACCCCGAGCTCGTCCAGCCCGGCGTCGATGGCCGCCTCGCCGTAGCCGCGGTCGGCGGTGACGGCCCGGGGCACCTTGGCGAAGCGGGCAGCGATGCGGGCGATGGCCGGCACCAGCATGGGGGCGTCGGGCGGGTTGCCCTTCACCACGGTGTGGTCGAGCACGATCCCGTCGGCGTTGTCCACCACCTGTGCCTTGTAGCCGAATTCCACCGGGCGTCCGAGACGTCCCTTGGCGATGGGCCGGGCGTCGGGGTCGTGCAAGGACACAACCCGGGTGGAGCCGTCAGGGACCTCGCCGGCCAGGCGGACCCGGGTCTGGGCGGCGACGCGCTCCACCGCGGTGGCCGTGCGCTCCAGCTCGGCCACCACGGCGGCAGCCTTCTCCGACGCAGCGTCGCCGGCCCGGCGCAGGCCCCGGCGGGCGTTGGTGGCCAGGTGGCGGGCCTCGGCGGCGGCGGCCTCGGCGATGCCTGCCATCTCGGCGGTGATCGACCTCACCTCGGCCTTGGCGGCGTCGTTGCGCTTGCGCAGCCAGGCGGCGATCCAGTGCGCCCGGCGGCGCACCGAGCGGGTGCGGTCGCGGGCGTTGGTGCGGGAGGCGAGGCCTGCCGCCTTGACCTTTCGGCTCAGACTGGCCAACTTGGCCACGCCCTTGGCCAACAGGCCCGAGTCAGTCGGGTAGGCGACGTTGGCCTCCACCACCGGGGTGTCGGCGCGGACCTTGTGGAGGCGGATGACCTTGTTCTCCGCCGCCTTGGTCAAGAGCGCCTCGTTCAGGCCTTCCACCGCCGCGGTCCCGCAGCGGGAGGTGATCTTCATCAGCGTGGTCGGGTGGGGAACGAGGGTGCCGAGCGGCACCCGGCAGAACCGCCTCCACGCCAGGGAATCGGCCACCTCCCGGCACAGCGGCTCGAAGCCGAGCCGGTAGCGGTACTTCAAGAACATCATCCGCAGGTAGGTCTCCATCGGGATCGACGACCGGCCGGCACTCGGGTGGAAGAAGGCCCGGAACGGCTCGAAGAACCGCTCGTCGTCCAACAGTGCGTCGATCCCGGGCCAAGTCGCCCGGCAGGCCCATCAGGCACTCCGGGATAACCGACTCCCACAGCGTGGGTTGGTCGCTTACGGTACGGAACACGATGGCCTCAACTCCTTGTCACGTAAGGGGTTGAGGCCATCATGACGACATTCGGGCCGGAACGCGAGGACCCTCGTGGCTAGAAACCCTTGTCCCATAAGGGTTCCTGATCTTCGTTTTTCAGGTCGAAGTAACTAATCAATGGGGTGCGGCTCTCGCAGAGGGACCGCTGGTGAGGTCGTTCTTCCTGCTCACGTAGCAGAACCCGCTCTCGCCGGGGACTGACAAGGCCACATATCCACCCCCTTTCGACCTGTACGGCCGAGAATCTGCCTAGTAGTAACGGGCAGATTCGGGGAGGTAGGTTGTGATACGTGGCCAGGAAGGGCAGCACCGAAGTGCCGAAGATGGTGCGGGGCACCGTCATGGTCCACCGCCGGCGCTGCGGCAAGGCGAACTGCCGGTGCGCGGAGGGCGAGGAGCTGCACGAGCAGGTGATCTTGAGCTACTCCAAACAGAGCAGGGCCCGGTCGGTGAGCCTGCCGGGAGAGCTGGTCGAGCCGGTGCGGGCTGCGACGGCGCGCTACCGGGCAGCCCGCCAGAAGTTGGAGGCGGAGGCGAGCGCCGGCCTGGAGACGCTGGTGGCCCAGCTCGGGCGGCGGAGCTGAACGACGCCTTTGAGGCGTCAGCACAGCGCTACCGGAATCTGGTCGGCTTCCTCGGTGGCGCCGAGGCCGCGGCCTTCACCCACGCCGAGCTCGAGGACAAGCTCCGCACCGACGGCTTCGAGCTGTTGCGCCAGCTCTTCCAGGACCACCTCGACGTGCGGGCCGACGCCGAGGAGCGCTTGGAGGCGGTGACGGGGGCCGACGGGGTGCGGCGCGGCTATGCCGAGGCCGGCCACGACCGCCCGCTCGTCACGCTCTTCGGCGAGGTCCGGGTACGCCGGCTCGCCTACCGGCGCAAGGGAGCCGCCAACCTGCACCCTGCCGACGGCGCCCTCAACCTGCCCGAGGAGTCCTACTCCTATGGACTGCGGGCCCTGGCGGCCACCGAGGCAGCGCGGGGGTCCTTCGACGAGGCGGTGGCGGCCATCGAACGCACCACGGCGGCCACGGTTCCAAAGCGACAGGTGGAAGCACTTGCCCGGGCCGCGGCGGTCGACTTCGAGGCCTTCTTCCAGACAGCGAAACCTCCGGCCCCCGACGACGGCGACGTCATCGTGATCTCCGTCGACGGCAAGGGCATCGTCATGCGTCCCGACGGGTTGCGGCCCCTCACCGCGGCCAAGGCGGCCGCCGCCCGAACCAAGCTGAAGGGGAGGCTCTCCAAGGGCGAGAAAGCCAACCGCAAGCGGATGGCCGAGGTGGGGGCCGTCTACACCGTCAAGCCGGTCCCCCGTGCCGCCACCGACGTGATGGCCCGCCACGACGACAAGAGCACCACCGAAGCGCCCGAGGCCACCGACAAGTGGCTCACCGCCTCGGTCCTCGACGACGCGGCGAGCGTGATCGCCAAGGTCTTCGACGAGGCCGAGCGTCGTGACCGCGAGCACGCCTATCGGTGGATCGCTCTGGTGGACGGCAACAACCATCAGATCGACCGCATCCAGACCGAGGCGAAAGCCAGGAGCATCAACGTGACGGTGCTCGTCGACTGGGTGCACGTCCTCGAGTACCTGTGGTCGTCGGCCTGGAGCTTCTTCACCGAAGGCGACCCCGCCGCCGAGGACTGGGTGCAGGACAAGGCCCTCGCCGTGCTCGACGGTCGGGCCTCGATCGTGGCCGCCGCCATCCGTCGCAAGGCAACCGCCTTGGGCCTCGACGACGCCGCCCGCAAGAACGCCGACACCTGCGCCGACTACCTACTCGCCAAGGCGCCCTACCTCGACTACCCCCTTGCCCTGTCCTCCGGTTGGCCGATCGCCACCGGAGTGATCGAAGGAGCCGTCCGCCACGTCGTGAAAGACAGGATGGACATCACCGGCGCACGCTGGGGACTCGAAGGAGCCGAAGCCGTATTGAAGCTGCGCGCCCTACGGGCCAACGGCTGCTGGCGCGACTACTGGTCCTTCCACCTCGCACGCGAACGTCAGCGAAACCACGACTCCCGCTACCTCGACGACCCACTCCCGCAGGCCGCGTGACGTCCCTCTCAGGGAGCCGCACCCTAATCAATGTGAGCGCTGCACAACAGAGGGGCTGCGCTCGGATCCTCTGAACCCCGTCGGTCACTCGGGGCGCACCGCCATCCAGCACACCACGCCGACATCGTCCTCGTTGATCCGTGACAGGGCCGGGGGCGGCTCAACGGGTTGCAGGCCGAAGTCCTTGACCACATCCACCACTCGACGCGCACCGTCGTCCCGGGATATCTCGCCCTCGACGAGTAGCCGGCGGATCTCCGCGAGGGCGTGGCGGACCGAGGAGCTGCGCTCGACGCTAAGGGCCTGGTCGGCCGCGCCTGCCCCTGTTGGGAGCGCCACCGCCGGATCGCGCAGGAGGTCGAGCGCAAATCGCTGTGCCGGCCCGATCCGCTCTGCATCGGCGCGGGGGTCGGCCCGGCGGTTGTGCTCGGCCACGATGGACACGACCGCTGGCTTCCAGGCTGCC
>JBOGHR010000017.1:0-8813 GCA_050744905.1 Acidimicrobiales bacterium | reverse complement strand
CCCCTGGGCCGGCCCGGCTGGGGGCGCGCCAGCGTGGGAGGGGCCGACGTGGCGGCCGCCCCCGGCGCCGTCATCCGGTCGCCGCCGCCCTCGCCTCCTCCTCCAGGCGCTGGGTGACCTGGTCGATGCTGCCCGGGTCGGCCAGCCAGTCCTGGAGGCGGCCCCAGATGCCGGCGCCCCTGGTGGCGCCCAGGGCGGCGGGCACGGTGTCGGACAGGTCGAAGCGGAACGTCTCCGCCTCCACCAGCTGGCGGGCCGCCTCCCGGGTGATGTCGTCGGGGTAGACGGCCAGGTCGACGTCCTCGTTGGGCGACGAGAACCCGCCCAGCTCGGCCCAGACCTCGGCCGCCTCGCCGGTGGCCAGGAACTCGATCAGCTCCCGCACCGCCGGGCGGTCCTCCATCATGACCACGACGTCGCCGCCGCCCACCACGGCCGGGTCGGACCCGTCGATCGACGGGAAGGCGAAGAAGTTGAAGTCCTCCTCGGCGGCGGCGTCGGTCTCGTCGCGGATGGTGTTGGCCACGAAGTCGCCCTCGTAGACGGTGGCCGCCTCCGGCGGCTCGCCGAAGACCAGCTTGACGCTGTCCTCGAAGGTGACCTGGAGCGCCCCCGACAGGCCCCTGGCCACGAGCTCGTCGTTGCCCACCAGCTCGCGCATCTTGGCCAGGGCGTCCTTCACGCTCTGGTCGGTCCACGGGATCTCGTGCGCCGCCAGCTGGTCGTACTTCTCGGGGCCCGCCATGCGCAGGTACACGTTCTCGAACCAGTCGGAGAGCACCCACCCGTCGGCGGCGCCCACGGCCAGCGGCTTGGTGCCGGCGTCGAGCAGGTCCTGGGACGCCGTGACCCAGTCGTCCCAGGTCTCGGGCGGCTCCAGCTCGGCGTCCTCCCACGCCGGGACCCGGTACCAGACCGTCGACTTGTTGGCGGCCTTGAACCACACGCCGTAGAGGGTGCCGTCGTGCGACCCCAGCTCCCTCCAGACCGGGGCGTAGCGCTCGTCGACCGCCTCGCCCACGACGTCCTCGATGGACAGCAGGGCGCCCCGCTCGGCCAGGTCCACCAGGAGCCCGGGCTGGGGCAGCTGGGCCACGTCGGGCGGGTTCCCGCCCTCGATGCGGGTGGTCAGGATGGTGGGCAGGTCGTCGCCCACGCCCTGGAGGTCGACCTGGATCCCCGTCTCGTCGGTGAAGGCCGCCATGACGGCCTGGGCCGCCTCCAGCTCGCCGCCGGTCCACTTGGCGATCATCTCGACGGTGTCGCCGGCGCCCGCCCCGGTGGTGCCGGAGGTGGCGTCGCCGTCGCCGCCGCCGCAGGCCGCGGCTGCCAGCGCCATCACCCCCACCAGCGCCACCAGGCGCCGCCCCGTGCCGTTCCTCGTCATCCCTCGGTCTCCTTCCGTTCGGTCGGTTGCCGTCTCTCTCCCGTCCCCCCGTCGCCCCCGCCGCCGATCGACGCCCCGGTCCCCAGGTCGAAGAAGTGGAACCGGGATGTGTCCACCACCACCTCCAGGCGCTGGCCGTGGCGGGCCGCCGTGCGCGGGCTGCAGCGCGCCACGACGTTGGCCCGCGCCGACGACCGGGCGTCCGCCAGCTGCCGGGCCTGCTCGGCGTCCACGTCCTCGGCCAGCTCCCGGGTCTCCTCGGTGACCACCGGGGGGGCGTCGAGGTCGAAGTGGACGTACACGTCCGATCCCATGGCCTCCACCAGGTCGGTGGTGACCGACAGGCGCCGGTCGGCCGGCGCGTCGGCGGCCAGGGCGGCGTCCTCCATGTCCTCGGGGCGGATGCCGGCGGCGACGGAGCGGTCCCGGTACCCCGCCAGGGCCGGGCGGTCGGCGATCACGCGGTCGTCGAGGCGCAGCCGCTGGCTGCCGAGGCGCAGGAACCACCCGCTGGCGTCGTCGTCCAGGGTCGCCTCCAGCAGGTTCATGGCCGGCGACCCGATGAAGCCGGCCACGAACAGGTTGACCGGGTCGTCGTAGAGCTCCTGGGGCGTGGCCACCTGCTGGAGCACACCCTTGCGCATGACCGCCACCCGGTCGCCGAGGGTCATGGCCTCGGTCTGGTCGTGGGTGACGTAGATCGTGGTGACGCCCAGGTTGTCCTGGATGCGGCCGATCTCGGCCCGCATCTGGACCCGCAGCTTGGCGTCGAGGTTCGACAGCGGCTCGTCCATGAGGAACGCCTGGGGCTCGCGCACGATGGCCCGGCCCATGGCGACCCGCTGGCGCTGGCCGCCGGAGAGGGCCCGCGGCTTGCGCTTGAGCAGCTCCTCGAGGTCGAGGATGCGGGCCGCCTCCCGCACCCGTCGCTCGACCTCGTCCTTGGGGACCTTGCGCAGGCGCAGCCCGAAGGCGATGTTCTCGAACACGCTCAGGTGCGGGTAGAGGGCGTAGCTCTGGAACACCATGGCGATGTCCCGGTCCTTGGGCGGGACGTCGTTGACCACCCTCCCCCCGACCCGGACCTCTCCGGCGCTGATGTCCTCCAGCCCGGCCACCATGCGCAGGGCCGTGGTCTTGCCGCACCCCGACGGGCCCACCAGCACCATGAACTCGCCGTCGCCGATCGACAGGTCGAGGTCGGCGACGGCCCTGGTGCCGTCCCCGTACACCTTCGACAGGTCGTCGAGCACGACGTCGGCCACGTCACCTCCCCGGCCGCCGGTCGGATGCGGGCACGAGCCGCCCGCAACTGGTCGGCGCCTGTACCCAGCGTGTCACGTTTCCAACGCAACGAGTAGCGATCCGTCGGTTCTGGGCGGTCGCCGGGCCGTCGATGTTGCCGTGCCGTGACGCAGGTGCCACACTGTCGGCACCGTGCCCGTCACCACCCTCATCCTCGTAGCCACGTAACGCACGCCGCCCCGCCCGCCGCGTGCGTCACGACCTCCCAGCCGGGAGGTCGTTTTCGTTCCCGGCGGCGACCGCCACGAAGACACCACCGTCCGACCCGAGGAAGCGCGAAAGACATGAAGCTGACCGGAGCCCAGGCCCTCATCAAGAGCCTCGAGATGGAAGGCGTGGAGGTGATGTTCGGCCTCCCCGGCGGGGCCATCCTGCCCGTCTACGACCCCATCATCGACTCCACCATCCGCCACGTCCTCGTGCGCCATGAGCAGGGCGCCGGCCACATGGCCGAGGGCTACGCCCACGTCACCGGCCGCCCGGGGGTGGCCATGGTCACCAGCGGCCCGGCCGCCACCAACATCGTCACCCCCCTGTGCGACGCCTACATGGACTCCATCCCCATGGTGGTGGTCACCGGCCAGGTCCCGTCCACGAACATCGGCAGCGACGCCTTCCAGGAGTGCGACACCACCGGCATCACCATGTCGGTCACCAAGCACAACTGGCTCGTGATGGACGCCCAGGACATCCCCCGCATCGTGCGCGAGGCGTTCCACATCGCCACGACGGGGCGGCCGGGGCCGGTCCTGATCGACGTCCCCAAGGACGTGAGCATGCAGTCGATGGACTGGTACTGGCCCAACGGCGTCGACCTGCCCGGCTACAGGCCCACCACCATCGGCCACCCCCGGATGATCAAGGAGGCGGCCCGGCTCATCGGCGAGAGCCGCCGGCCGGTCATCTACGCCGGCGGCGGCATCCTCAAGTCGCGCGGCGCCGAGGCCCTGCGGGCGCTGGCCGAGCTCACCGGCATCCCGGTGGTCACCACCCTGATGGCCCGGGGCGCCTTCCCCGACCGCCACGAGCTGTGCCTGGGCATGCCCGGCATGCACGGCAACTACACCGCCGTCACCGCCATGCAGCGCGCCGACCTGCTCATCGCCCTCGGGTCGCGCTTCGACGACCGGGTCACCGGCAAGGTGTCGGGCTTCGCGCCCGAGGCCAGGATCATCCACGTCGACATCGACCCCGCCGAGCTGGGCAAGGTGCGCCGGCCCGACGTGCCCATCGTGGGGGACTGCCGGCGGGTCATCGAGGAGCTGGTCCGGGCGGTGGAGGCCATGGGGGGCGCCGCCTCCCAGCCCGACCGGAGCGAGTGGATGGCCCAGCTCCGCCGCTGGCAGCAGGAGTACCCGCTGCGCTACGAGCAGTCCTTCGACGACGGCGGCGCCCTCAAGCCCCAGTACGTGCTCGAGCAGCTGCGCGACGCCACCCCGGACGACACCATCGTGGTGTCGGGCGTGGGCCAGCACCAGATGTGGACCTCGCAGTACTGGAGGTTCGACCACCCCTACACGTGGGTCAACTCCGGCGGCCTGGGCACCATGGGCTTCGCCGTCCCCGCCGCCATCGGCGCCAAGGTCGGCCGGCCCGACCGCATGGTGTGGGCGGTCGACGGCGACGGCTGCTTCCAGATGACGGCCCAGGAGCTGGTCACGGCCACCGCCGAGCGCATCCCGGTGAAGGTCGCCATCCTCAACAACGCCTACCTGGGCATGGTGCGCCAGTGGCAGGAGATGTTCTACGAGGAGCGCTACTCGGAGGTGTACCTTTCGCCCGACCTGCCCGACTACGTGAAGTGGGCGGAGGCCATGGGCTGCGTCGGGCTGCGGGTCGAGCACCCCGAGGAGGTGCTACCGGCCATCGAGAAGGCCAACGAGATCGACGACCGCCCCGTGGTGATCGACTTCCGCACCGACTCGGCCGAGAAGGTGTACCCCATGGTGGCCGCCGGCACGTCCAACGACGACATCATCGTCGACCCCGCCCACGGCGAGGGGGGGCGGTGAGCGTGGCCGTCAAGCACCACACCCTGTCGGTCCTGGTGGAGAACAAGGCCGGCGTGCTCACCCGCATCGCCGGCCTGTTCGCCCGCCGGGGGTTCAACATCTACTCCCTGGCCGTGGCGCCCACCGACGACGAGCGGTTCAGCCGCATCACCATCGTCGTGGACGTCGAGTCCAAGCCCCTGGAGCAGATCACCAAGCAGCTGTTCAAGCTCATCAACGTGGTGAAGATCAACGAGCTGGACCCGGAGGCGTCGGTCGAGCGGGAGCTGGTCCTGGCCACCTTGCGGGCCGGGGCGGGCGGCACCCGGGGCCAGGTGATCGAGCTGGTCCAGGTCTTCGAGGGCAAGATCGTCGACGTGGGCCCCGACCAGCTGACCGTGATGGTGGCCGGCACGCCGGCCAAGGTCGACGACTTCGAGGACCTCATGCGACCCTACGGGATCGTGGAGCTGCAGCGCACCGGCCGGGTGGCGCTGCCCAAGCTGGAGCGGCAGGCACCCCGCCTGCGCAGCGTGAGCGGGAAGGTGGGCTGACATGGTCGCCAGGATCTCCTACGAGAACGACGCCGATCCGGGCCTCATCGGCAGCCGCAAGGTCGCCGTCATCGGGTACGGCTCCCAGGGCCACGCCCACGCCCTGAACCTGAAGGACTCTGGCATCGACGTGCGGGTCGGCCTGCGGGAGGACTCGTCGTCGTGGGCCAAGGCGGAGGCGGCCGGGCTGGCCGTGCGCACGGTGGCCGAGGCCGCCGCCGAGGCCGACCTGGTCATGATCCTGCTGCCCGACACCGACCAGCAGGCCGTCTACGACGAGTCGATCGCCCCCCACCTCTCCGAGGGCGACGCCATCTTCTTCGCCCACGGGTTCAACATCCGCTTCGACCTCATCACGCCCCCGCCCGGGGTCGACGCGGCCATGGTCGCCCCCAAGGGGCCCGGCCACCTGGTGCGGCGCACCTACACCGAGGGCGGCGGCGTGCCCGCCCTCATCGCCGTGGCCCAGGACGCCTCCGGCAAGGCCCGCGACCTGGCCCTCTCCTACGCCCACGCCCTGGGCGCCACCCGGGCCGGCGTGCTGGAGACCACCTTCGAGGAGGAGACCGAGACCGACCTGTTCGGCGAGCAGGTCGTGCTCTGCGGCGGGCTCACCGCCCTGGTCATGGCCGGCTACGAGACGCTGGTGGAGGCCGGCTACCAGCCGGAGTCGGCCTACTTCGAGTGCCTCCACGAGCTGAAGCTGATCGTCGACCTCATGTACGAGAACGGCATCGCCGGCATGCGGTTCTCCATCTCCGACACGGCCGAGTACGGCGACGTCACCCGGGGCCCGCGCATCATCAACCAGTCGGTGAAGGCGGAGATGGGGACGATCCTGGAGGAGATCCGCTCGGGGAAGTTCGCCGCGGAGTGGATCGCCGAGAACCGGGCCGGGCGCCCCCGGTTCGAGCAGCTGCGGGCGGCGGGCAAGGACCACCCCATCGAGAAGGTGGGCGCCGAGCTGCGGGCCATGATGCCGTTCATCTCCGCCGGCCGGCAGCGCCCCGAGGACGTCAGCGGCGGCTAGCCTCCCCGCCGTCCCCCCCGCTTCCCCCTCTCTCGACCCCGAGTAGATAGGTCACCGAAACGGTGACCTATCTACTCGGGAGTGCTAGGAGAGGGCGGACACGACGTGGTCGACGCAGCGGGTGACGGCGGCGACGTCGTCGGGCTCGACGGCGGGGAACATGGCGACCCGGAGCTGGTTGCGTCCCAGCTTGCGGTAGGGCTCGGTGTCGACGATCCCGTTGGCCCGCAGGGCGGCTGTCACCGCGGTGGCGTCGACGGTCGGGTCGAGGTCGATGGTCCCCACCACGTGGCTGCGCTCGTCGGGCTTGGCGACGAAGGGCGAGGCGTAGGGCGTCGCCTCCGCCCACCCGTAGAGGTGCTCGGCCGACCGGTCGCAGCGCGACGCCGCCCACTCCAGCCCGCCGTTGGCCAGCATCCACTCGACCTGGTCGGCAAGGAGGAACAGGGTGGCCAGGGCCGGCGTGTTGTACGTCTGGTCCAGGCGGGAGCTCTCCACCGCGATGCGCAGGTCGAGGCAGGCTGGGACCCAGCGCCCGGCGCGGGCCAGCACCTCGGCCCGCTCCAGGGCGGCGGGGGACAGCACCGCCACCCACAGCCCGCCGTCGGCGCCGAAGCACTTCTGGGGGGCGAAGTAGTAGGCGTCGGCCTCCGACAGGTCAACGCGCAGGCCGCCCGCCGCCGAGGTGGCGTCCACCGCCACCAGCGAGCCGGCCGGGGCGCCCTCGGGCCGGCGGATCTCCATGGCCACGCCGGTGGACGTCTCGTTGTGGGTGAGGGCGTACAGGTCGACGTCGGCCCGGGCCCGGGGGAGCGGGTGGGTGCCCGCCGGCGAGGCGATGACCTCGGGCGCCTCCAGGTGGGGCGCCGCCCCGGCGGCGGCCGCGAACTTGGACGAGAACTCCCCGAACGACAGGTGCTGGCTGCGGCGGCCGATGAGGCAGAAGGTGGCGATGTCCCAGAACTGGGTGGCGCCCCCGTTGCCGAGCACGACCTCGTAGCCGTCGGGCGCCTCGAACAGGCGGGCCAGGCCCTGGCGCAGGCGGCCGACCACCGACCGCACGCCGGCCTGGCGGTGGCTGGTGCCGAGGTAGCGCGGCGCGGCGGCGGCCAGGGCGGCCACGGCGTCGGGCCGGACCTTGGACGGGCCGGCCCCGAAGCGGCCGTCGGAGGGCAGGAGCGAGCTGGGGATGCGGATGCCGTTGGAGTGGGTCTGGCTCACCGTGACAGCATGGCCCCATGGGACGCATCTCCGCACGTGTGGCCGCCGTCACCGAGTCGGCCACGCTCGCCATCGACGCCAAGGCCAAGGCCCTCAAGGCCGCCGGGAAGGACGTCATCGGCTTCGGCGCCGGAGAGCCCGACTTCCCCACGCCGGGGCACATCGTGGAGGCGGCCGCCGAGGCGTGCCGCGACCCGCGCAACCACCGGTACACCCCGGCCGGGGGCCTGCCCGAGCTGCGCCAGGCGGTGGCCGACAAGACCCGCCGCGACACCGGCCTGGAGCTGAAGGTGAACCAGGTGCTGGTGACCAACGGCGGCAAGCACGCGGTCTACAACGCCCTGGCCACGGTGGTCGGCGGGGGCGACGAGGTGATCCTCCCCGCCCCGTACTGGACCACCTACCCCGAGGCCGTCGGCCTGGCCGGCGGCACCACGGTCGTCGTGGACACCGACGAGGCCGGCGGCTTCCGGGCCACGGTGGACCAGCTGGAGGCGGCCCGCACGCCGGCGACCAGGGCCCTGCTGTTCGTGTCCCCGTCCAACCCAACGGGCGCCGTCTACCGGCGCGAGGACATCGAGGCCATCGGCCGGTGGGCGGCCGAGCACGACGTGTGGGTCATCACCGACGAGATCTACGAGCACCTCGTGTACGGAGGCGCCGAGAACCACTCCATGCCCGTCGTCGTCCCCGAGCTGGCCGACCGGTGCGTGGTGGTCAACGGCGTGGCCAAGACCTACGCCATGACCGGCTGGCGGGTCGGGTGGATGGCGGGGCCGGCCGACGTCGTCGCCGCGGCCGCCAACCTCCAGTCGCACATGACGTCCAACGTGGCCAACGTCTCGCAGCGGGCGGCCCTCGCCGCCCTCACCGGCGACCTCTCCGCCGTCCACCACATGCGGGCCGTGTACGACCGCCGGCGGCGGAGGATGCTGGAGATGCTCCGGGCCATACCCGGCGTGTCCTGCGCCGAGCCCGAGGGGGCGTTCTACGCTTTCCCGTCGTTCGCGGGCGTGCTCGGGCGGGAGATCGCCGGGCGCACGCCGATGACCACCCTGGAGCTGGCCGAGGTCGTCCTCGACGAGGCGCGGGTGGCCGTCGTCCCCGGTGAGGCGTTCGGCGCCCCCGGCTACGTCCGGCTGTCGTACGCCGTGGGCGACGACGACCTGGCGGAGGGCATCACCCGGCTGGCCAAGCTGCTGGCCGGCTGATCAGCCGGTGAGCGGCAAGGGATCGAAGAAGCGGCGCCCGGCCAAGCGCCGCAGCCCGGCGCCGGCGCCGCCGGCCCGTGGCGGGGGCGCTCCCCCGACCGGGTCCCCCGGGGA
>JBOGHR010000016.1:0-6319 GCA_050744905.1 Acidimicrobiales bacterium | reverse complement strand
GCCCAGCAGCCACGGGGCGGCCACCTCGGCGGCGGCCAGGGGGCCGGCCAGCCACGCCGTGCCGATGGCGTAGCCAGCGACCATGTCGCTCAGCCAGTGGGCGTGGCGGAACAGCATGGCGAAGCCGACCCCGGCGCAGGCGGCGGCGGGCAGCACCGTGGCGGCGGCGCGCAGGCGCGGTCCGACGGGGCCGGCGGCGACCAGGGCGGCGAGCATCCCGTAGACGAGGACGGCCTGGGCGGCGTGGCCGGAGGGGAAGCTGCGACCGATCTCGCCGGGCAGGTCGAACGGCTCGGGCCGGTGCAGGAGCCGCTTGGCCGGCGCCACCACCATGGCCAACCCGACGTAGCTGCCCACCAGCAGCAGCAGCGGCCCGGGCGTGCGCCGGCGCCACCACAGCGCGGCCCCGCCGGCCAGGAGCAGGGGCACCAGCACCTCGCGGGCGCCCAGGCGGGCCAGCGGGAGGACCAGGTCGCGGTTGTCCGCCGTGGCGACGGCGGCGAACCAGTCCCGCACCGTGCCGTCGAGGGGGAGCGGGCCCCGGTGGGCGGCCACCGCCAGGAGCAGCACGACGAACACGGCGGTGGCCCCGCCGGCCACGGTGAAGAGCAGCCGCGGGCGCCCCACCCCGCCATCGTAGGCAGCCGCCCGCCCGCCCCGGGGCGTCCGGCTCGAGAACGACCTCGCTCGGCAGCCCGCGAACGGTCGTCGTGCACGGGCGACCAGGGCGCGTCGCAGCCGGGCGCCGGCACGCCGGTCCCGTCACCTCCCCCCGCCGACCGCCGACCGGGCGACTCAGGGCGTTGCGGTCGAGCCCCGCTGCTCGACCAGCCGCGAGAGCAGCGACCGCAGGTCGACGCCCGTCACGTCGGAGCCGATCTGGATGCCCTGCTCCACGTTCGCGGCCACCGTCTTGCCGAGCTGCGACGCACCGTCAGCCGAGATGACCGTCATGCGGTCGATGGCCGACATCGGCTCGGACGCGGCTCGGACGAGATCGGGCATGACCCGGATGACGAGGTCGAGCACCGCCGCCTCGTCGTACTGCTTGAAGGCCTCAGCCCGCTTCTCCATCGCCTCGGCCTCGGCCTGGCCCTTGGCCAGGATGGCGGCAGCCTCGGCCTGTCCCTCGCGTTCGATGGCGGCGGCGATCGCCTCACGCCTGGCCTGCTCGGCCAGGCCCTGTGCCCTTCCCTCGATCTCCTCGGCTTGGGCGAGCGCCTGGCGCCGGGACCGCTCGCCTTCGCCACTCAGCCGCGCCTGCTCGGCGGTTGCCTCGGCGGCGGCGATCGTCGCCGCCCGCTGGCCCTCCGAGGCGAGGATCGCCTCGCGCTTGCGGGCTTCCGCCTGTTGCTCCACCCGGTAGCGCTCGGCGTCCGACGGCTTGCGGATCTCGGTGTCGAGCTGGCGGTCCGTGAGGGCAGCCTGGCGCTCGGCGACCTTCTCCTGCTCGATGAGGATGGTCTGCTGCTCGGCGGCGTCCGCCAGCGGACCGGCGGCAGCGGCTCGGGCCGTCGCCGCGTCGGTCTCGGCGCGGATCTCCGCCTTCTTCAGCTCCAGCGTGCGTTGCGAGACCGCGATCGCCTCCTCGGCGAGGAGACGCTCCTGCTCGGCGGCCTGGCGGGCCCGTGCCTCGGCGATGGTCGCCTCCTTCTCGACGCGGGCAGCCTCGGGCCGGCCCAGGTCGACGAGGTAGTCCCCCTCGGTCTGGATGTCCTGGAGCTGGAAGGTGTCGAGCGCGAGGCCCTGGTTGGTGAGCGAGGTCTCGGCTTCCTCGGCGACGGCCGATGCGAAGGCGGCTCGGTCCTTGATGATCTCCTCCACCGTCAGCCGACCTACGATCGCCCGGAGCGACCCGGCCAGGACCTCCTGGGTGAAGGCCTCGATCTCCGTCTGTTGGTCGAGGAAGCGCTGAGCGGCCGCCCGGATGGCGTCCTCGTTCCCCCCGACCTTCACGATGGCGACACCGTCCAGATCGCACTTGATGCCCTGGGCGCTGAACGCGCTGCGGATGCTCACGGCGATCCGCCGGGACGACAGGTCCATCACGTGGAGCTTCTGGATGAACGGGAGGACGAAGACGCTGGCGCCCATCACCACCTTCTGCCCCGACATGTCCATCGAGACCTCGCCGGTCTCGGGATTGCGGACAGGGCGCCCCTTCCTCCCGGTGATGATGAACGCATCGTTCGGTCCCGCCACCTTGACCCGCTGCACGATCAGCAGCGCGACGAGGAACAGCAGTCCGACTGCGCCGAGTGCGGCCCCGAGGATGGTGCCCATCGAAGTCCCCTATCTCTCTTCTTCGCTTCCCGGCGCCCAGAAGGTGGACGCCGGCTCGACCAGCACCGACGACGACGACGTCACCGCGATCACGACGACCTCTGTCCCGGTCGGGACGGCGACCTCCGCCCGCGCGTTCAGCTTCATCCGCTGGCCGAGGTGAACCAGGGACACCTCGCCCAGCCCGCCGTCGGGAATGCGCGTGACGACGGTCCCTGATCGCGCCACGAGGTCCTCGAGGCGCACCGACGCGTCCGTGCTCATGCGCATCAGCGACCGGGTCAGGAGAAGGGCCAGGCCGGCGATCGCCGAGCCGACCGCCCCGCCTCCGAGCGCGCCGATCAGGGCACCGCTGTTCGTGGCCGCCATCACCAGCGCGCCTCCGAAGCCGGCGGCCGAGAGGAACGAGCCGATGACGGGGGCCGACAGCGCTCCCGCGCCGGCGTCGACGTCGATGGAGTCGAAGACGCCCTCCAGGAGGTCGCCGAACACCAGCGACAGGATGATGATCGCCGTTCCGACGATGCCGACGACGAGGAAGACGGTCACGGGAAGGAGGTGGGAGTGGTCATCGGTGCTTCGCCGATCGTGCTTCCCGCTACGTCATCGCCAACGATAGCGCCCGGTCAGCCACCGGCGACAGGAGCCGGCGCCACCGGCTCGGCGCCACGGCGGCGAGGGCCTGCGAGCGGCCTAGCCTCTCCGGCCGTGAGCTCCGCAGCCCCGCTCCAGGATCGGGCCTCGCCCACGGTGGTCGCGCGCGCCGTCGACGCGGTGAAGATCTACGGCTCGGGCCACACCGAGGTCCGGGCCCTGGACGGCGTGAGCGTGGAGTTCCCGACCGGGGGGTTCACCGCCATCATGGGCCCCTCGGGGTCGGGCAAGTCCACCCTCATGCACTGCCTGGCCGGTCTCGACAAGCTGAGCTCCGGGCACGTCGAGCTCTCCGGGCAGGCGCTCGACGGCCTCCGGGACAAGGAGCTGACGCTGTTGCGGCGCGAGAAGGTCGGCTTCGTCTTCCAGGCGTACAACCTGGTGCCGACCCTCACCGCCGGCGAGAACATCACCCTGCCCCTCGACCTGGCCGGGCGCGCGCCCGACCCCGACTGGCTGGCCGGCGTCATCGCCACCGTGGGTCTCGGCGACCGCCTGCACCACCGGCCCTCGGAGCTGTCGGGCGGTCAGCAGCAACGGGTGGCGGTGGCCCGGGCGCTCGCCACTCGACCGACCATCGTCTTCGCCGACGAGCCCACCGGCAACCTCGACTCGCGAGCGGGCGGGGAGATCCTGGCCTTCCTGCGCCGGGCGGTCGACGACCTGGGCCAGACCATCGTGATGGTGACGCACGACCCGGTCGCCGCCGGCTACGCCGACCTCATCGTCTTCCTCACCGACGGCCGCATCGTCGACCGGATGGGTGAGCCCACCGCCGAGCGGGTGCTCGACCGGATGAAGCGCTTCGGCGAGTGATCGAGGACCGCCCGTGCTGAAGGTGACGGTCAGGGGCCTCCTGGCCCACAAGCGCCGGCTGGTGTCCACGTTCCTGGGGGTGTTCTTCGGCATCGCCTTCCTGGCCGGGACGCTGATGCTGTCGGACACCATCGCCAAGACCTTCGACGAGCTCTTCGCCGACGTCTACCGCGACACCGACGCGGTGGCCCGCTCGGCGAGGAAGATCGACGGGGACTTCGGTGGCGCAGACCTGCGGGGGCGGATCGACGCGTCCCTGGCCGACGTCGCCGCCGACGTCGACGGGGTGAAGGCGGCCGAGGGGTTCGTCCAGGCCTACGCCCAGATCGTCGGCTCCGACGGCGACCCCATCGGCGACCCCGCCCGGGGGGCTCCCACCTTCGGCGCCGACTGGCCCGACCACGACGAGCTCAACCCGTTCGCCCTCGCCGAGGGTCGCGAGCCCCGGGCGAGCGACGAGGTCGTCATCGACCGGCGGAGCGCCCGTACGGGGGACCTGACCGTCGGCGACCGGACGACGGTCATCACCAAGTCGGGGCCCATCGACGTCGAGGTGGTGGGCATCGCCACGTTCGGCGACGCCGACAGCCCCGGCGGCGCCAGCTTCGCCATGTTCACCCAGGAGGCGGCCGAGAGGTACCTGGCGGAGCCGGGCCAGGTGGACTCCGTCGCCGTCGCCGGCGAGGAGGGACTCGGTCAGGTGGAGCTGCGCGACCGCCTGGCCGCCGCCCTTCCCGACGGGGTGGAGCTGCTCACGGGTGCGGAGGTCACCGACGAGGCCCAGGACGACATCCAGGCCGGGCTGTCGTTCTTCACGATCTTCCTCACCGTCTTCGCCGGCATCGCCCTGGTCGTGAGCGTGTTCAGCATCTACAACACGTTCTCGATCATCGTGGCCCAGCGGACCGGGGAGATGGCGCTCCTGCGCGCCGTCGGGGCCAGCCGGCGCCAGGTGCTGGCCTCGGTGCTGGGCGAGTCCCTCCTGGTCGGCCTGGTCGCCTCCGCCCTGGGCCTGGCCGGGGGGGTGGCCATGGTCCACCTGCTCAAGGCACTCCTGGCGGGCTTCGGCGTGGACCTCCCCTCCGGCGGGCTGGTGCTGAAGCCGGCCACCGTGGTCGTCTCGCTCCTGGTCGGCCTGGTCGTGACCCTCGTGGCGGCCGTGGCTCCCGCCGTGCGGGCGTCGAGGGTCCCGCCGCTGGCCGCCCTTCGGGACGTCGCCGTCGACCGGGCGGCGCGCTCGCGGCTGCGCCTGGTCCTCGGCGTGGCCATCACCCTGGCCGGAGCGGCGACCACCCTCGGCTCGGCCACGTCGGGCGGCGAGGACGCCCTGCCGGTGGCGGCCAGCGGCGTCCTGCTCGTGCTGGTCGGCGCCATCGTCCTCGGCCCGGTGGTGGCGGGCCCGGCGGGGCGCATCATGGGGGCGCCGCTGGTCCGCCTGCGGGGCGTCACCGGGCGCCTGGCCCGAGAGAACGTGGCCCGCAACCCCAAGCGGGCGGCCAACACGGCGGCTGCGCTGCTCATCGGCGTGGGCGTGGTGGGCTTCTTCACCGTGCTGTCGGCCTCGCTCAAGGGCTCGATCGAGGCCGTCATCGACCGCAGCGTCACCGGCGACCTGGTGGTGGACTCCGGGGCCTTCGGTGGCGGGGGAGGGCTCAGCCCCCGGCTCGCCGCCGAGCTCGGCGAGCTGCCCCAGGTGGAGGCGGTCACCGGCCTGCGCTACGGCCTGGTGGAGGTCGAGGGCAGCAACACCTTCGTGGCGGCCGTGGACCCCGCCACCTTCGAGCGGGTGGTGGACATCGGCGTTTCGGCCGGGTCGACGGAGGACCTGGGCGCCGACGGCATCGCCCTGTTCGCCGAGGAGGCCGAGGCGGAGGGGCTCGGACTGGGCGACGAGGTGGACGTCAGGTTCGCGCAGACCGGCGAGAGGACCTTCCGGGTGGTGGCCCTCTACGACCGCAACGAGCTCACCGGGGACCACGTGATCGGCACCGAGGCGTACGACGCCAACATCGCCGATCGCTTCGACGCTCAGATCTACCTGACCGTGGCCGACGGCGTGGCACCCGACGACGCCCGCCGAGCCGTCGAGTCGGTGGCGGCGGCCTACCCGACCGCCGAGGTCCAGGACCAGCAGGAGTTCAAGGAGGCGCAGTCGGCCCAGATCAACCAGATCCTCGGCCTGGTCTACGCCATGCTCGGCTTCGCCGTCGTCATCGCCCTGATGGGCATCGCCAACACCCTGTCGCTGTCGATCCACGAGCGGACCCGCGAGCTCGGCCTGCTGCGGGCCGTCGGCATGACCCGCGGCCAGCTGCGCTCGTCGGTGCGGTGGGAGTCGGTGATCATCGCCGTGTTCGGGACCGTCGGGGGCATCGCCATCGGCGTCTTCTTCGCATTCATCGCCATCACCGCCGCCGACGAGGAGCTCCTCTCGTTCTCGCTCCCCGCCGGCAGCCTGGTCGTGATCGTCGCCCTGGCCGCCTTCGCCGGGGTGCTCGCCGGCCTGCGGCCGGCGTCACGAGCGGCCAGGCTCGACCTCCTCCGCGCCATCGCCACCGAGTAGCGG
>JBOGHR010000015.1:0-1588 GCA_050744905.1 Acidimicrobiales bacterium | reverse complement strand
GCGGGCGGGCGGCCGGCGGGCTCGTCCCCGCTCCCCCGCGTCCTGGTGATCGTCCAGAACCTGCCCGTCCCCCTCGACCGGCGGGTGTGGCTCGAGAGCCGGGCCCTGGTCGGCGCCGGGTACGGCGTGTCGGTCATCTGCCCCGCCGGCCCGGGCGACGCCGCCTACCAGGAGCTGGAGGGGGTCTGCATCCACCGGTACCGCCCGCCGCGCCAGGCCGGGGGCCTGGCGGGGTTCGCCTGGGAGTTCGCCTACTGCTGGGCGCGCACCGCCTGGTTGTCGCTGCGGGTCCTGCGGCGGGAGGGCTTCGACGTGATCCAGGCGTGCAACCCGCCCGACACCTACTGGCTGCTGGCCCGGCTGTACCGGCTGTTGGGCAAGCGCTTCGTGTTCGACCACCACGACCTGTGCCCCGAGGTGTACGAGGCCCGCTTCGGCGGCGGCCGCCCGGCCCTGCGGCGCGCCCTCGTCGCCCTGGAGCGGGCCAGCGTCCGGTCGGCCGACCACGTCGTGTCCACCAACGAGTCGTACCGGCGGGTCGCCACCACCCGGGCGGGCGTCTCCCTCGACCGGGCCACCGTCGTCCGCTCCGGGCCGGACACCACCCGCCTGTACCGCCAGGCGCCCGAGCCGGCGCTGAAGGCGGGCCGGCGCCACCTGTGCGCCTACCTGGGCGTCATGGGCCCCCAGGACGGCGTGGACGTGGTGGTGCGGGCCGCCGACGTGATCGTGCACGGGATGGGCCGCACCGACTGCCACTTCGCCCTCCTCGGCTTCGGCGACTGCCTCGCCGACCTCCGGGCGCTCGCCACCGGCCTGGGCCTCGACGACTGGGTGACGTTCACCGGCCGGGCCGACGACGCCATGATCCGGCGCTGGCTCTCCACCGCCGACGTCGGGCTGTCGCCGGACCCCCCGACGGCGTTCAACGACCTGTCCACCATGAACAAGACCCTGGAGTACATGGCCTTCGGTCTCCCCGTCGTCGCCTACGACCTGGCCGAGACCCGGGTCTCGGCCGGCGACGCCGCCGTGTACGTGGACCAGGACGGCCCCGAGGCGTTCGCGACGGCGGTCTGCGCCCTGCTCGACGACCCCGGCCGGCGGGAGGCGATGGGAAATGCGGGGGCCGCCCGCATCCGCGACGGGCTGAGCTGGATCCACCAGGCGGCGGCCTACGTCGCCGTGTACGACCGGCTCACGGGGAGGGCGCCGGCGAGGGCGGCGGCCGGCGATCGAGTGGAGGAGCGGGCATGAAGGTGGCGATCCTGGCCGGCGGGCTCGGCAGCAGGCTGGCCGAGGAGACCGAGGTCCGGCCCAAGCCCATGGTCGAGATCGGCGGGCGGCCCATGCTCTGGCACATCATGAAGCACTACGCGCGCTATGGGCACCGCGACTTCGTCGTCGCGCTCGGCTACAAGGGCGAGGTCATCAAGCGGTACATGGTCGAGTACTGCTCACTGGCCAGCAACCTCACCGTCAGCCTCAGCGACGGCCGGGTCGAGCTGCACGACGGCGAGCGCGACGACTGGCGCGTCGAGCTCATCGACACGGGCCACTACACCGCCACCGGCGGTCGCATCAAGCG
>JBOGHR010000014.1:0-6404 GCA_050744905.1 Acidimicrobiales bacterium | reverse complement strand
CCGCCACCAGCCGCCGCTGCCGCTCATCGAGAAGGGGGCTCACCTCTTCGAAGAACGTCCGCAGCCCCTCGACCGGCAGCTCCACACCCGCAGGCTACATCGCGCGACTTACTTGGCGGGGGACCCTAGGGTCAGCGCCAGGACGACCAGGATCACCTTGAACACTCTCGATTCCTTGTCGGTGGTGGTGACATGGTGGGTGCGTTCGTTGCTCATGGGGCTTCTCCGGCGTCTCGTGGGGCCATGCGTGCAACGATGACGCAGAAGGCGTCGGAGAACGTCACCCGGCCGGGTACTTCTCCGCGATCGAGGGGGTACTCAGGTCGCGGCGGGCGACTTGTGCGGCGAGATCCGCGCGTCCGTCGACATCCACCTTGGCATAGACGCGGGACAGGTGCTTCTTGACTGTGTTGACGGACATGAACAGCCGCTGACCGATCGCGGCGTTGGAGTGGCCGTCGGCGACCAGCCGCACGACGTCACGTTCGACGGGGGTCAGTGATGCCCAGCCGATCTGCGGGCGTTGGCGCTCGCCCCGCCCGCGGCGGGCATAGGCGACCGCGTCGGCCAGGGACAGCTCGCAGCCGCGTCCCAGCATGCCGTCGCGCCGGTGGGATCCATCGCGGCTTGTGCAGTGCTGCGGGCGCGATCGAAGTGGTCGGCCTGAACCGGGAAGCGGACGATGCCCGTGTCGGTGTGGAACCGTTGCGAGGCGGCGAGCAGGCGCAGCGACCGCTCGGGCTCGCCGAGGGCTGTGGCCAGGTCGGCGATCGTCTCCAGCGCGGCGGCGGCCCCGACCCGGTCGCCGTAGTCGTCGAGAACCTCCAGGCTGTCATGAGCCAGTTGCCACGCCTCCTCGAGGTGCTCCTGCTCAATGGCCAGTTCCGCGAGGCCGAGCAACGACCGACCCAACGTGTGGGGGAGCCGTGGGTCGGTCGACAGCGCGCGGCAGGCCTCCAGGTGTGCTCGCGCGTCGTCGGGGCGCTCCTGGTTTTGTGCGACCATGCCCAGCAGCCATTCGCCAATCGACTCGTCCATACGGCTGCCGCCCCCGCGGCCGATCCGCACGATCTCCTCGCCCGTGGCCCGAGCAGCATCCAGGTCGCCGGATGTGTAGGCCGACAGGGCCAACCAGTGACGCGACCACATCCCGTAATGGGTCCGCTCGAGGGCTCCTGGTCCCAGCGCTGCCTGTGCCTCGGACAGCCAGCCGTTCGCTCGGTCGTGGTAGCCCTGCAGGACGGCGGTTGCAGCCAACCCAGTGAGCCCGGCCGACTCCCACCCGGGACGTCCCAGCTGCCGGCTGAGCTCGACGGCCCGCCTGGCATGTCGGCGTACCTGGTCCAGCCGGCCGGACCACACCAGCCACGCCAGAGCACCCCCGTGGGCGGCCGGCAGATGGAAGGCGAGGTCGTTGGCCTCGCACACCTGAACGGCCTGCTGGAACAGGCCATACCCGGCGTCTATCGAGCGGCCGAGGAGCACCGCCGCCCCAGCGAGCTGCAGGACGTAGGCGCGGGTCGGCGCATCCTCGCACTCCTCAGCGAGCCGGAGTGACTGCTCAACGTCAGCTTCGACCTGCTCGTTGGTCGACAGCCCAGAAAAAGCCCCTGACAATGCTCGGTGCGCGAGCGCGACAGCGAGGGCGCCGCCGACGTCAGCGGTGCGCGCAGCAGCGACCGCTTCGCTCGCCGACCGATGGAAACTGGCGGGCTCGCCGAGGGCCAGGGCCGCCGCGGTGTTCAACCCCCGCACCCGCACGGCGTCAGGGGCGCCCGGGACCTGCGCCGCGTCGTGGAGCCGCCGGTGGACCTCTCGGGAAAGGCCGCGCTCCATCCAGAAGCGGACGATCGGCTCGGTGAGTCCCACCAGCGCTCGCAGGTCGCCGGACTCCGCCGCCCAGTCCATCGCGGCGCGCAGATCGTCGAGGCCGGCGGCGAGCCGTGTCATCCAGAGCTCAGGCTGTCCACCATGCAGACCGTGCTGTGCCCGCCCTGCCAGCCCGACATGGAACTCCAGATGGCGATCACGCACCCGGGCGGGGTCATCGAGCTCGGACAGCCGCTGCCGGGCATACACCCGGATCGTCTCCAACAGCCGGTAGCGGGCCCTGCCGTGGCGCTGGACGACCTGCAACATCGACTGCTCGACCAGTGCGGCGACCAGGTCGAGCACGTCGTGGCCGTCGATGCCGTCCCCGGCCACGACCGCCTCCGCGGCATCGAGCTCGAACGAGCCGACGAACACCGACAGCCTCGCCAACGCCAACCGCTGCGCGTCATCGAGCAGGTCGTAGCTCCAGTCCAGCGACGCCTCCAGCGTTCGTTGACGTGCCGGCGCCCCCCGCAGACCGCCGGTGAGCAGCCCGAAGCGGTCCGACAGGCCGGCCGCGATCTGGCCCGGCGCCAGCACCCGCACCCGCGCCGCCGCCAGCTCGATCGCCAACGGGATCCCGTCCAGACGCCGGCAGATCTCGGCCACCGCCACGGCGTTGTCGCCGCTGATCCGAAAGTCGGCGGCCACCTGCCGGGCCCGCACCTCGAACAGCCGCGCCCCGTCCGCGACGGCGACCGTGCCGGCGGACACAGCATCGGGGTCGGGCACCGGCAGCGGCGCGACCTCGAACGTCGCTTCACCGTCCACGACCAGCGGCACGCGGCTGGTGGCCAGCACGTGCAGTTGCGGGCACGCCGACGACATCCCGCCGACCAGCTCCGCGCACGCCCTTACCAAGTGTTCGCAGTTGTCGAGCACGACCAGCAGGTGCAGTGCACGGAGCTGCTCGGCGAGCGTGTCGACCAGCGCCTGGTCGGGTTGCTGGTGGACGCCGACCGCCGCACCGACGACCGCCGCGACCATCCCGGCGTCGCTCACCCCTTGCAGGTCCACCCAGCAGGCCCCGTCGGAGAACCGCGCCACCACGTCCCCGGCGACCTCCACCGCCAGCCGCGTCTTGCCGCAGCCGCCGGAACCGGTCAACGTCACCACCCGGGCGTCCGCGACCAGCTCGGCCACCTTCGCCCGCTCGGTCTCGCGGCCGACGAACGCCGCGACCCCGACAGGCAGCCTGCCGTGCATCTCCATGGGCTCCACCCGATCGTACGAGCCAATGCGGTTCTCGACCGATCAGCTGCACGCTCGGCCGCGGCGTTCCGCCCGCTTCCGCGAGGAGCTGAGACGGCCGACGGGGCGGCTTCGCCACAGCACCAACCCCAGAAGCTGCCCCAGAACATCCGTCCGGAACCATGCTCCGCAGTCGCGACGCCGTCTCCGAAGTGCCTGATTCGATTCGTTCAGGGCGCAGGGCGCAGGGCGCAGGGCGGGTTGCGGGAAGCCTGCCGCCCGACTTCCGGCGCGGACGTGCGGAGTTGCCGCACGAGTCCGTACGGCGAGCTGCAAGGAGCTGCCAGCCGGTAGGGCCCCGGGGGTTACCGAGCGCTGCACCGGTGCCGGAGTCGGGCGGCCCGGACGACGTGCTCGCTCGATCGGCGTCGGCCGTCGACCGCGACGAGGCGTTGCAGCAGACTGACGTCGTCGCCACTCCTCGTTGTCCCGATCGGCCGATCTCGAGGCGGCGCCGTTACGTTGCCCGACGAACGTCGAAGGCCCGTCCTGACCTGGATCGCCAGTTTTGCGCTGACGGCGGCGGCCGAGGTACTCGTCTTGCGACCAAGTCAAAAAGGAGGTTCCGGTCCTGCTCACCCGAGGTCTTCAACCGGTTTGAATCTGTCCGAGCGCAGTGGAATAGTGGTGGGTCTTGAGCAGACGGGAACGACACCGGGGTCGCGACGCGACGAGCCGAGCAACAACAGAGGCGAAGAACCACCAAGGCTACTACTCCGACATTGCGCCACGCTACGAAGAGCTGCGTCCCCTCGACGCTGATGCCGTGTCCCTGATGGGCCGGTATCTACCGCCTTGGCCACTGCATGGTGTCGAGATCTGCTGCGGAACCGGACGCTACTTGAGGAGGCTCGCATCGAGCCGGTCACCAGGGTCATTGACCGTGGGGGTCGACCTGAACGAGAGCATGCTATGCAGGGCGTCGTCGGCGCGAAAGGATCCCTCCGGTGTTGTGCGTCTTGTTCGTGCCGACTGTTGTCGCCTGCCATTTAGCGACGCATCGCTCGGGTGGATCTCCATCATCGACGCGATTCATCTGGTCGATATCCATCGGGTCGTCGAGGAGGCAGCGAGGGTTCTCGCCTCCGGCGGAGTCCTACTCGTCTATACGCGCACTCCCGCGCAGAACGCGCGGTCACTGCTCGGCCGGTTGTTCCCTCAATTCTCAGAGAAGGAAAGGCGACTTCTCACGGAGGACGACCTGCGGTGTGCCGTTGATGAGGGGGGCCTCCGAATCGAGGCACTGGTTCGCCTCAATCACGAGAAGAGCGCGAGCCGTAAGGAGGTGCTCGCTCAAGTGAAACAGCGGCCATATTCGACCTTCGTGTTCTATACGGCTGCTGAGTGGTCCTCAGCAATCGAGGCGTTTGCGAGTAGACTTGAGCACTCGGGCTCGGACACTGTTTCGTGGACCGATGAGAATCTCCTTCTGGTGTGTCGGCGGGGCGGCGCTGTATAGAGGTGCCCACAAGGTGTAGCCGTAACCTCGTCTCAGCGAGGGAGGACTGCTTTTCCGAGACTGCGCGAAAGCTTGGGCCAGCAACCTGAGCAGCGCCCGTTCGCCATCCACCACTTGAGGGCCTGAGCCGCCCAACGTCGCCGGAGTACCGTCCGGCGAGGGGAGACGTTTCGTGGCGACCGACGGCATTGTGGACGGTCCCGCTGCACCTCAAGCGCATTGAAGGTCGGGTCACCGACGAGATCGACGAGCTCGTGATCAAAGTGGCCGACACCCACAGCGTGGTGCGCTGCCCGGCCTGCGGGCACAAGACAAAGAGGCTCCGCGCGTTCAAGTGGGGAGCGTGAGCGTCAGCCCGTGTGAATGAGGGTCCACCAGTGGGGTCAGGGGCCCCGCCTACGCCCCGCGTATCCGGACACGCTCTCCCCACTCAGACGCGTAGAGCCGACAAAAGAAGGTCCACGAGACTCGCCGCGTCGTCGTGCGCGACATCCCCCTCGGGCGGGCGACCTCGCTGGTGTGGCTGCAGCGGCGCTTCGAGTGCGACAACTGCGGGGAGCGACACACCGAGGACCACCCCGAGATCGAGGGCAAGCTGACCCGGCGCCTGGCCCGCCAGCTGGTGCGCGACTCGCGCTACCTCACCATCCGCGAGCTGGCCCGCCGCCACCGCCTGTCGTGGCACCTGATCATCGCCCTGGTGAGGGACTGCTCGGCGCGCGTGGTGGCCCATCGCCGGGCCGGGCGCTGGCGGATCCTGCTCATCGACGAGACCTCGCTGCGCCGCCGCCACCGCGGCGCTCAACAACCGCTACGTGACGGTGCTTCTCAACGGTGAGACCGGGGAGGTCCTCGCCATGGTCAAGCGCCGAAATGCCGCTGCGCTGTCTGGGTTTCTCGCCGAGCAGGGCCACCGTTGGTGTCGGGGAGTGGAGGTCGTCGTCTCGGACGGCTCGGAGTCCTACAAGGCCGGCCGCCCACCTGGGACATGCCACCCATGTCCTCGACAGGTTCCACGTTTTGCGCTGGTTCGACGCCGGCTTGATGGCGGTCCGCCGGCGCATCCAGCGCCGAGAGCCCCGGGGACACGTCGTCCCGGCCTTCGACCCCGAGGTGTTCCGGTCCCGCTTCTTGGCCCTGCGCCGAGCGGACCGCCTCGCCGAGGCGGAGGTGGAGCGTCTCGAGGCCCTCTTCGCCGCCCACGCCGAGCTGGGCCGGGCTTTGGCCATGCTCCAGGAGCTGCACGGGCTGTACCTGGCCGAGGACGACGCCGCCGCCATGGACTCCCTCGACCGCTTCAGCCGCCTCTACGTCGATGACCCACTGCCGGATTTCTACAAGGTGATCGACACGTTGTTGCACTGGTCGCCGGAGATCTTCGCCTTCCACAAGGGCAGGGAGGGTCCGGGGCTGTGGTCGATGCCGATGCGGAAGGTCCGCCGGTCGGGCATCGGCCGCCGGGAACCAGACGGTCCGCACGAGGGGAGCGCCGTCGATCGCCTCCGGCTGGCGGTCGATCATTGTCAGCATGGTGAGCCAGGTCCAGCTCGCGTCCGAGACGTTCGACGCGAACGGTCGTTGGCCCGAGACCCGAAAGCCGCTCTCGACGGGCACGGCCTCGGCGGGGAAGCCGAAGGCCATGACCTGATCGGGACCGCCGGCGTAGATCTCGTCCACCTTCTCGGCCGGGAGCCGCTAGCGGGGGCTTCCGGGCTAAGGGTCCCCCGCCTGGTTAGTCGCGCGATGTAGCCTGCTCATGTGGAGCTGTCGCCCGAAGGCCTGCAGGGGTTCTTCGAGGAGGTGGGCCCCTTGCTCGACGAGC
>JBOGHR010000013.1:0-2740 GCA_050744905.1 Acidimicrobiales bacterium | reverse complement strand
ACCTGGGGGACGGCGTCGTCGGCGTCGCCCCCCGGGCCCGGCCGGCCGAGGTCGACCGACAGCAGCGCCCGGCGCAGGGCGGTGGCGGACTGGAACCGGGCGGCGGGGTCCTTGGCCAGCGCCTGGAGCACCACCGCCTCCAGCTCGGCCGGCACCGGGCCGCCGTGCCGGCCCATGGCCGGGGGCGCCTCCCGCACGTGCAGGACGGCGGTCGCCAGCTCCGTGTCGGCCTGGAACGGCGGGCGCCCGCACAGCATCTCGTAGAGGACGACGCCCAGGGCGTAGACGTCGGAGCGGGCGTCGGGCGCCTGGCCCTCGACCTGCTCGGGCGACAGGTACCGGGCCGTTCCCACCACCGCGCCGGTCTGGGTCAGGTCGGCGCCGGCCGTGTCGGGAGGGACGGCCAGCTTGGCGATGCCGAAGTCGGCCACCTTGACGCGCAGCAGGGGGGCGGTGTCGCCCTCGTGCTCGGACAGCAGGATGTTGGCCGGCTTGACGTCGCGGTGGACGAGCCCGGCCTGGTGGGCGTGCTCCAGGGCGGCGGCCACCTCGGCGCCGATGGGCACGGCCACCGCCGCCGGCAGCGTCCCCGCCTCCCGGATGGCGTCGCGCAGCGTGCGCCCCCGCACCAGCTCCATGACGATGAAGGTCACCTCCCCGTCGGTGCCCGTGTCGAAGGTGGCCACGATGCTCGGGTGGGCCAGCCGGGCGGCGGCGATGGCCTCCCGGCGGAACCGCTCGACGAAGGCCTCGTCGGCGGCCAGGTGGGGGTGCAGGACCTTGATGGCGACGGGCCGGGCCAGGACGTCGTCGTAGCCCTCCCACACCTCGGCCATCCCGCCGCGCGCCACCAGGCGCACGGCGCGGTAGCGCCCCGCCAGGACGCGATCGAGCAGGGAGAGCGGCTCGGGCACGGGGACGGCGGGCCGGAGCCTACCCGGGCACCGTGTAGGTCACGCCGATGACTCGGGGACCGCCGTGGGTGCCGATGACGGCGCCGATCTCGGCGACGGCGATCTGGTCGCGGGGGTGGAGCTCCGCCAGCAGCGCCACCAGCTCGTCGACGTCGGGCGCCCGGCCGTGCACCACCCACAGGTCCTCGACGGGCGACGCCTGGCGCACCTTGTCGGCCAGGTAGCGCAGCGACTTGCCCCGGGTCCGTTGCTTGGACTCGGGCTCGACCTCGCCCCCGGCCACCTCGATGACCGGCTTGATCGACAGCATGGACCCGAGCAGGGCCTGGGCGGCGCCGATGCGCCCGCCCTTGCGCAGGTTGTCGAGGGTGTCGAGGGCGGCGAAGGTCCGGGTGCGGGGGACCATGGCCTCCGCCCCGGCCACCACCTCGTCGAGGCCCTTGCCCTCGGCCGCCAGCCGGGCGGCGACGAGGGCGATGGTCCCCTCCGCCAGGGAGACGGCCCGGGAGTCGACCACCCGGACGGCGACGTCGGGCGACACGGCCTCGGCGGCCAGCCGGGCCGCCTCGTAGGTGGCCGACAGGCTCGACGAGATGGTCACGCACACCACGCCCGCCGCCCCGCCGCCCGCCGCCCGCCGGTACGCCTCCTCGAAGGCCCCGGGGGAGGGGGCGGCCGTCTCGGGCAGGACCGGCGACGTCGCCAGCCGGTCCCAGAAGTCGGCCGGAGCCAGGTCCCGGCGGTCCACCAGCTCCTCGGCGCCGAAGCGCACGGTGAGGGGCACGAGCTCGATCCCGTGCTCCTCGGCCAGCTCGGGCGGCAGGTCGGAGGCGGTGTCGCTGACGATGTGGACGCCGGGCACGTGTCTATCTCCTCACTCTGGTGGCGGACGCGGTGACCTCCACGTCGTACCAGGATTCGAGCTGCTCCATCCGGCCGAGCAGGAACGAGCGGGCCTGGCGCTGGACGGTGACCGTCACGCCCGTCGCCCCCAGCTCGAAGCGGGTCAGGGCGGCGTCGTGGTCCCGGGCGATGTCGTCGGCGATCTGGCGGGCCCGCTCGGTCTCGCTCGGGTGGTCGAGCAGGTGCAGGGCGGCGTTGTCGGCCGCGTCGTGGGCGACGCCGTCGAGCTGGGTGCGGACGACGACTGGGGAGATCAGCTCCACGGCGAGGAACCCGAAGAGCGCGATGCCGAAGACGATCTTCGACAGCCAGCCGGTGATCACGCCACGCCCCTCCGGATCCGCACGAGCCCCGACAGCTCCTGCACGCCGAGGCGTCGAGCGGCGACGAGGTACACGGTAACACCGGCCGGTACGGCCACCGCCACCCGGAGCAGCTCGGGCCCCACGGCGGCGGCGACGGCGAGGACGACGCCGGCCATGGCTGCGCTGGCCACGCCGACGCGGACCCAGGTGCGGACCGTCCCGGCGACGTCCACCGTGCCGGTGTCCCGGCGGAGGCGGGCCAGGGCGAGCCCCGTGCCCACCGTGTAGGCCGCCGCGTAGGCGAGGCCGAGGCCGTGGACGCCGAGGACCGGGTACAGGGCGAGGGCGAGGGCGACGTTGACGGCGTTCTCCCCCAGGTAGAGGACGAACATGGACCGGGTGTCCTGCATGGCCTGGTAGCAGCGCATGAGGAAGTAGTAGGTGCTGAAGCCGGGAAGGCCGATGGCGAGCATGACCAGCACATCGGCAGTTCGGGAGGCCGATCCTGAGCCCAATGCGCCGTGCTCGAGGGCGACCCCCACCAGGGGCCGGGCCAGGCACGCCAGCCCGACGGCGGCGGGGACCGCGATCGCCGCGATCGTGCGCAGCCCGCGCGCC
>JBOGHR010000012.1:0-7913 GCA_050744905.1 Acidimicrobiales bacterium | reverse complement strand
GGCGGGTGGCGCCCCCGTGCGGCTGCTCGGGCGGCTGGCGGCGGCGGGCGTGGACGCCTCCGCATCGGTGCCACTGGTGGAGCGCAAGCCGCCATGGCTGCGGGCGCCGGCGCACATGGGCGCACCGTTCCGGGCCCTCCGCCACGACCTGCGCGAGCGACGGCTCACCACCGTGTGCGAGGAGGCGGGCTGCCCGAACATCTTCGAGTGCTGGGCGGCGGGCACGGCCACGTTCATGCTCAACGGCGACCGCTGCACCCGGGCGTGCGGCTTCTGCCTGGTCGACACCCGCCGCCCCGGCCCGCTCGACATCGGCGAGCCCGAGCGGGTGGCCGAGGCGGTCGCCGCCATGGGCCTGGACCACGCCGTGCTGACGGCGGTGGCCCGCGACGACCTGTCCGACGGCGGCGCCTCGGCGTTCGCCGCCGCGGTGGAGGCGGTGCGCCGCCGCCGCCCGGGCACGGCCGTCGAGGTCCTCATCCCCGACTGCAAGGGCGACCCCGCCGCCCTCGACGTCGTCTTCGCCACCCGCCCGGAGGTGGTGAACCACAACCTGGAGACGGTGGCCCGTCTCCAGCGGGCGGTGCGCCCGTCGGCGTCCTACGCCCGCAGCCTGGCTGTGCTGGCCCGGGCCGGCGCCGCCGGGCTGACCACCAAGTCGGGCCTCGTCCTGGGCATGGGCGAGACGCAGGAGGAGGTGCTGGGCGCCCTGGCCGACCTGCGGGCGGTTGGGGTGGCCATCGTCACCCTCGGCCAGTACCTGCGGCCGACCGCCGACCACCTGCCCGTGGCGCGGTGGTGGCGCCCGGACGAGTTCGAGCACATGGCCGCCGCCGGCACGGCCATGGGCTTCGCCCACGTGCAGGCGTCGCCCCTCACCCGCTCCAGCTACCACGCCCGGGACGCGGCGACGGCCGCGGCCGGGCCCCCGGTAGCGACCACCGCCGACCGGGACCCGTAGCCCCACGGGCCACGTCCGGCCGCGGCTCGAGGGCCCCGGCGAAGCGGGTCACGCCAGCGGGTCGTCGTCGTCCTCGTCCTCTCGCCCCGACCAGCCCAACCCCTTCGTCGCGAAGGTGGTCGGAACCTCGCCGGGATCCTCCTCGTCACGCGTCGGCTGGTCCTCGTCCGGAAGCCAGCCCGGATCGATCGTGCCCATCGTCGCTCCCTTCCTGCTTCCCGGTGCAGCCGCACCGCGCCCCTCTCGTACCCGGTTCCCCGCCGGTTCTCACGTCCACGGCGCGCAGCGCCCGGTGATCGGCTCGACTCGCGGCCCACGGGACGACGCGGTGGCAGCGGAGGGCCGGGGCACCACGCGGGGTAGCGTGGCGGGCATGAACGGGGCCGCGCCACGGGCCTCCCTCGTGACCGTCGCGGCGGGGGTCCACGCCTGGTGCGAGGAGCCGCCAGGCGTCGGGCGCGCCAACGCCGGCGTCGTCGTCGACGAGGACGGCCTCACCGTCGTCGACACGCTGATGGTCCCGTCGCAGTCGGGACCGTTCGAGGTGGCGGTGTCCGAGCTCGGGCCACCCGTCGCTCGGGTGGTGCTCACCAGCGGGCACATCGAGTTCGCCGGCGGGACGTCCCGCTTCCGCCTGGCGGCCGTCTACGGCAGCCCGCTGGCCAGCGCCCACCTCGACCAGGAGCCGAACACCGAGGCCTACAAGGCGTTCATGCCCGACTACGCCGGGGAGTTCGACGGGCTCACCACCCGGCCTGTCACCCACGTCGTCGACGAGCCGGTGATGCTCACGCCGGCCGTCGAGGTGATCCCGTGCCAGGGCCACACGCCCGGCAACCTCATGGTGCGCGTGCCGGCGGCCGGGGTCCTCTTCGCCGGCGGGATGTGCTCGTTCGGCGTCACGCCCCTCGCCTTCCAGGGCGACCCGGCGGCTTGGGCCGCGACCCTGACCGCGGTGGCGGAGCTCGCCGAGACCATCGTCCCCGGCCACGGCCCCGTCGGCGGGCCCGACCAGGTGAGGGACCTCCAGGCCTACCTGTGGGCCTGCGTGGAGGCGAACGGCGATCCCGGCGCCATCCCGCCCGGCCCGTGGGACGGGTGGGCGGCGCGGCATCTCGACGCCATCAACGTGGAGCGGGCCCACCTCCTGGCCCGGGGAGAGGACCGCATCCCGCCGGCGATGTTGCGCGCCATCGGCGTCGCGTAGCGGGGCGTCGTACGACCAAGGGGCTCACCATGACAGGCATCACGGCCTGTCGAGCCGCCGTCGCGATCGCCGTGGGAACGGCGCTGTTCCTCGTCTGGGGCATCGGCGCGCTCGGCGTCATCGACGTCGAAGGCGAGCCCGCCGACCTGATGTACCTCGGGGTGCTGGCCACGGGGATCGGCGGCGCCATCGTCGCGCGCCTCCGGCCTGACGGCATGGCCCGGGCGATGTTCGTGACCGCTGTCGCCACCATCCTCGTCGGCGTGATCGCCATCGTGCTCGGCAAGCACCGATCGGAGCACAGCTCGGTGTTCGAGATCGTGGGCCTCTCCTCGATGTACGCGGCGCTGTTCGCTGGCTCTGGGTCGTTGTTCCGATCCGCTGCGGCTCAGCAGACCGGCGCCGACACGTGACCCGTGCCTGCCGCCGACGCCGGGTTCACGTCGTCCGGCCGACGACACGCCCACGCTCACCGCGGGCGTGGCGGCTCGGGTCAGTGCCCGCGGGGCTCCGGGGGGGAGGGCCGCCAGGCGGCGAGGCGGCGCCTCGGGCGGCGAGGGACGCCCTGGCGGGTCCGCGGGTCGAGCGCGTCGCGCAGGCCGTCGCCGACGAGGTTGAAGCCGAGCACCATGATGAAGATGGCGGCGCCCGGGAACAGCATCATGTTCGGCGCCGGTCCCAGGTAGACCCGGCCCTCGGAGAGCATCGCCCCCCACTCGGCGGTGGGCGGCTGCACGCCCAGTCCGAGGAACGACAGGCTGGAGAGTCCGAGCAGGACGGCGCCCAGGTCGAGCGTGGTGAGGACGACCACGGGGGCGAGGATGTTCGGCAGAACGTGGCGGACGGCGATCCGGGTGCCCGACGCGCCGAGGGCGCGCGCCGCCTCGACGTAGGCGCGGCCCGTCTCGGCCAGCACGAAGCCCCGGACGAGCCGGGCGTAGCTGGCCCACCACACGGCCGTGATGGCGATCGTCAGGTTCCCGAGGCCGGGCCCGAGCACGCCGGTGACGGCGAGGGCCAGCAGGTACGCCGGCAGGGCGAGGAGGATCTCGATGATCCGGCTGACGACCGTGTCGACGGCGCCGACGACGTAGCCGGCCAGCAGCCCGAGCACGACGCCGATCGTCGAGATGCCCGCCGTCGCCACCACCGTCGCGCCGATGGAGAGCCGGCCGCCGTGGAGCAGCCGGGACAGCACGTCCCGCCCGAGGTGGTCGGTTCCCAGCGGGAACTCGGCCGACGGTGGCGAGAAGCGCCGGACCACGTCGACCGCGTTGGGGTCGTGCGGGGCGAGGACAGGGGCGAGGAGGGCTCCCAGGGCGAGCAGGGACACGAGCCCCAGCCCGGCCAGGGCGGTGCGATCCCGGAGCAGATGGGCGACGACGTGGCCCTTGGGCGCCGGCAGCGCCTCGGGGGCGACGACGTCGGTGGCCGCGTCCCGGGTGCGGACGGCGGTCATGTCGTCGCCGGGCTGCGGGCGAGGCGGATGCGGGGATCGAAGGCGCCGTAGGACAGGTCGACGACCAGGTTGACGGCCACGAAGGCGACGCCGGCGTACAGCGTGAAGCCCTGGATCATCGGGTAGTCGCGCTGGAGGATGGCGTCGACCGCCAGCTTGCCCACGCCGGGCCAGAGGAAGATCGTCTCCACGATGACGGCTCCGGAGACGAGGTGGCCGAGGCTCGTGCCGAAGGCGGTCACCAGCGGGATGCAGGCGTTGCGCAGGGCGTGGCGACCGACGACGCGCCATCCGGCCACGCCCTTGGCGCGCGCGGTGCGGACGTAGTCGTCGCCGAGGGTCTCGAGCATGGCCGAGCGGGTGAACCGGGCCAGCACCGCGGTGGGCGCCAGGGCCAGGGTCAGGACGGGCAGCACGAGGCTGCGGGCGCCGGCCTCGCGGCCGGCGACGGGCAGCAGGGAGAGCTTCAGCGAGAACAGCATGATCAGCAGCAGCGCCAGCCAGAAGCTCGGCATCGACGCCCCGGCGACGGAGACGACCCGGAGGACGTGGTCGGGCCAGCGGTTGCGGTTCACCGCCGACACCACGCCCAGGACCACGGCGACGACGAGGGCCGCCAGCGCGGCCGGCCCGGCCAGCTCGAGGGTCCGCGGCACGCGGTGGAGGATCTCGGCCGTGACTGGTCGCCGTGTGTCGTAGGAGATCCCCAGGTCGCCGGTCATGGCGTTGCCGAGCCACGACACGTACTGGACGGCGAGGGGCCGGTCGAGCCCCAGGTCGCGGCGCGTCTCGGCGACGGCCTCGGGCGTCGGGGGATGGTCGGTGGTGCGCCGCAGCAGCGCCTCGGCGGGGTCGCCGGGCGTGAGGTTGGCCAGCGCGAACGCGAGCAGCGAGACCCCGAGCAGCGTGGGGACCACCAGCAGGATGCGGCGCAGCACGTACGCCGTCATGTGGCCGTTGCCCGCGCCCCACGGGGCACTGGGAGGCTGGTGTCGAACCCGGCTCGCTGGGCTGGCGGCCCACTCTGACGGCGGGGGACCGGCACGTCACCGGACCGAGCCGTTCGGCTGCGTGGCAGCCGACCTGTTCGCACACCAGCCTCCTAGGGGCGCCGCACCGTGCTCCACGCGGTGAGCGTCACCGGTGCTCCACCGCGCCCCACTGCACGTTCAGGAAGGACGGGTGGGGGACGAAGTTCCGCACCGACTCCTTCATGCCGTAGATCCGGTAGATGCCCGCCAGGGGAACGACGGCGACCTGCTCGTCGACGGCCTCGTGCAGGGCAGCGGCGGTGATCTCCCTGACCTTCTCGATGTCCGGTTCGGTGAGCGCCGGGGCGATGAGCTCGTCGAACCGGGGACCGGGGGCGAAGAGCGACTGGTACGGGGCGCTGGCGCCCGTGCCGCCGGTGTAGAGCAGGAGCACGGGCAGGAAGGCGGGGTTCCCGTCGTTCTGGTTCCCCTGCTCGAGGAACATGTCGCCCTCGCCGGAGTCGATGAGGGCCTGGAACGACGCCGAGTCGGGGCGCTCCACGATCTCGACCTCGATGCCGACCTTCTCCAGCTCCGACTGGAGGAACGACGGGATGGGGCGGTGCACCTCGGCGCTGGGAAAGCCGGACACGAGGGTGAGCTTCAGGCGGCGGCCGTCCTTCTGCCGGACCCCGTCGCCGCCCGCCGCCCACCCGGCCTCGTCGAGGAGGGACTCGGCACGCGCCCGGTCGACGCTGAAGCCCTCCACCTCCGAGGCGTGGCGTCCGAGCGACGACGGTGGCACCCAGGTCTGGTCCTCGGTGGCGAGGCCGAAGAGGGCGCCGTCGATCAGCTTCCCCCGGTCGATGGCGTAGGCGATGGCCCGGCGGAGGCTGACGTCGGCGAGCAGGTCGTGCGGGGGCTTCCCGTGGCTGTTCATGAACATGGCCTCGTAGGCCCCGACCTCGCTCTTGGCGATGGTGAACCGGTCCTCCAGCGCGGCCACGTCGGGCGGCGGCACCTGGTAGGCGAAGTCGATCTCCCCCGAGTCGAGCGCCAGGCGGCGGACGTTGGCGTCGGGGAAGAAGCGGAACGTGATGCGGGGCAGCTTCGCCGGCTCGCCCCAGTAGTCGGGGTTGCGCTCGACGACGATGCGCTCCTTGGGGAGGTACTCGACGAACCGGAACGGGCCGGTGCCGACCGGCTTGGTCCCGAAGTCCGAGCCCGGGGCGATGGCCGCGGTCTGCGGGTGGACCAGCTGCTCGGGCACGCGCAGGTTCGGGCTCGTCGGCGTGAAGTCGATGGTGTGCTCGTCGACCACCACGGCGGACTCGGCGCCGGCCCTGATCGTGCCGCCGCCCCGGCGCTGCGCGACACGGTCGAAGATCCCCGCCTTCACCGCCTCGGCGTTGAACGGCTGGCCGTCGTGGAAGGTCACGTCCCTGCGGAGGTGGAAGCGCCACGTGGTGGGCGGGATGAGCTCCCACCGCTCGGCCAGCCGCGGCCTGACCTGGTAGTCCTCGGTGAGGTAGGTGAGGGTCTCCACCACGTTGGTGTTGAGGGGGTAGGCGCCGAGATTGGCGTCCGGCCCCTCCAGGACGTACTGGTCCTGGGTGAACCCGACCCGCAGCTCCTTCGACTCACCCGCCTCGCCCGTCGACGCGTCGCCCGCCGAGCCGTCACCGTCGTCGCCGCCGCAGGCCGCAGCCAGCAGGGCGAGCGCGACGGCCATCGCCGCGGCGCGGTGAGCACGGGGGGACGGGGGACGGTCGGGACGCTGGATCGACACGGGTACCTCGCTGGCTCGGTTGGTGTTGTGCAGGACACGGGCGTTCAACGGCGGCCCGCCACGCCGGCGACGTCGGGCCGGTACACCGTCTCCGCCTGGACCGGTTCCCAGCCGTGCGCCGCGCTCACGAAGGCGACCGTGGCCGCCCACCGGACGGGATCCATGGAGCCCGGCTCGGCACCGGTGAAGATGTTGGGCTCCACGAGGGCCCATCCCTCGAGGGCCTCGCCGGGATCGGCCTCGGGATAGCGCCGGCGCAACTCGGCGAGCCCCGCCCCCGGGTCGGCCCGCTGGTGCTCGAGTGCCGCCCGGAGGGCCTGGGCCATGCGGGCGACGACGTCCGCCTCGAGGTGGTCGCCGGCCACCAGCCCGCTGGCGTAGACGTCGACGGGCAGCGGCACGGCCCGCACGTCCAGCCCGGCCTGGCGGCGGGTGCGGGGGACCAGGTCGGCGAAGTCGGCCACCACGTCGACCTCTCCGCGCCCGAGCGCGGCGGGGGCGTCCCCGTAGTCGGTCGGCACGAGGACCGCCCGGGCCAGGCCCAGGTGCTCCAGCGACGCCTGGAACTCGGCCACGAGCCTGCTCCCCGGGGGGCCGCCGAGGCGCCGCCCGGCGAGGTCGGCCGGCCGCCCGAGGCCCGAGCTGGCGGCGACGATCCCCGCCATGGGGCTGCGCTGCACCACCACCGCCGCGAAGCGGGCGCCGAGCGGTCCCCATGCCGCCCGGGCCGCGAGGAAGTGCGTCACGCTGGTGAGGCAGAAGTCCGACGGGCCCGCCGCCACCCTCCGGACGTTCTCCGGGCCGGGCGCGGGGTCGAGGATCTCGACGTCGAGCCCGTACGAGGCGAACAGACCGCTCGCCCCCGCCGCCAGGAACGGCAGGTGGTAGCCGGGCAGTCAGCCGGGGCAGTACAGGCTCAGCCGCACCCGGTCTCCGTCCAGTCCCACCCCACCCCTTCCGTGCCCCCGTCTGTCTACCCGAATTTGACCACCTCCGCAATAGGTGCCCTTGGCACCTACCGGGCCGCCGGCCCCGGTCGCCGCCCCGCCCGAGGCTGGCCCCCGCCTCTACGCTGCACGTCGTGAGCCGGCTGGACCGCGTGGACCGGGTGCGGGCCCGGATGGGGGAGTTGGGCGTGGACGCCCTGCTGCTGTCCCTGGGCGCCGACCTGCGGTGGCTCACCGGCTACGAGGCCGTGCCGCTGGAGCGGCTGACCATGCTCGTGCTGCCGGCCGACGGCGACGCCACCCTGGTGGTACCCCGCCTGGAGGCGCCCCGGGTCGCCCACGACCCGGCGCTGTTCGGCCTCCGCCCGTGGGAGGAGACGGAGGACCCGGTGGCCGTGGTGGCCGGCCTCGTCGGCCCCCGCTCCACGCTGGCGGTGTCGGACCGGGCGTGGGCCACCTTCGTCCTCCGGCTCCAGGCGTCGCTGCCCGACGCCCGGTGGCTGGCCGCCTCCCACGTCACCGGGCCGCTCCGGGCCGTGAAGGACGCCGAGGAGGTGGCGGCCCTGCGCCGTGCGGCGG
>JBOGHR010000011.1:0-1715 GCA_050744905.1 Acidimicrobiales bacterium | reverse complement strand
GCGGTGGCGGTGGTCGACGGCGGCGTGTCCCTCACCTACGCCGACCTCGACGCCCGGGCCAACCGCCTGGCCCGGGCCCTGGTGTCGGCCGGCGCCCGCCCCGAGGCCAGCGTGGGGGTGGCCATGGCGCGCTCGGCCGAGTGGGTGGTGGCCCTGTTGGCGGTGGCCAAGTCGGGCGCCGCCTACCTGCCCCTCGACCCCGGCTACCCCCCGGCCCGCCTGGGCGCCATGGTGGCCGACGCCGCCCCGGTGGCGGTGGTGACCACCACGGCCGCCGCCGCCCGCCTCCCCGCCGCCGCGGCGGCGGTGGTGGTGGTGGACGACGCCGAGGTGGCCCGGCGCCTGGAGGCCCTCGACGACGCCCCCGTCGGCGACGCCGACCGGGCCGGGCCGCTGCACCTGGCCCACCCGGCGTGGGTGATCCACACCTCGGGCTCCACCGGCGCCCCCAAGGCGGTGGTGGTGCCCCACGCCGGGGTGGCCTCGCTGGTGGCCACCTTCGCGGCGGCGCTGGGCTCGGGCCCGGGCGACCGGGTGGCCCAGTTCGCCTCCATCGGCTTCGACGTGGTGTTCGCCGAGATGGCCCTGTCCCTGCTGGCGGGGGCGGCGTGGGTGGTGGTGCCCGCCACCGCCCGCCTGGGCGCCGCCCTGGCCGACTTCGCCCACCGGGAGGGCCTCACCCACCTGGTCATCCCCCCCGCCGCGGTGGCCTCCCTGCCGCCGGAGGCCGACCTGCCGGCGGGCGCCGCCCTGGTGGTGGGCACCGAGGAGGTCCCTCCCGCCGTGGTGGCCCGCTTCGCCCCCGGGCGGGTGGTGCTCAACGCCTACGGCCCCACCGAGGCCACCGTCAACGCCACCCTGTGGCGCTGCCCGCCGGGCTGGGACGGGCCCCGCCTGCCCATCGGCCGCCCCGACCCCAACACCTGCGCCTACGTGCTCGACCCCGCCCTGCGCCCGGTGCCGGTGGGGGTGGCGGGCGAGCTCTACCTGGGCGGCGACGGGCTGGCCCGGGGCTACCTGGGCCGGCCCGCCCTCACCGCCGGCCGGTTCGTGGCCGACCCCTTCGGGCCGCCCGGGGCCCGCCTCTACCGCAGCGGCGACGTGGTGGCCTGGCGCCCCGACGCCACCTTGGAGTTCCTGGGCCGGGCCGACGGCCAGGTCAAGATCCGGGGCTTCCGCATCGAGCCGGGGGAGGTGGAGGCGGCCCTGGCCCGCCGGCCCGAGGTGGCCCGGGCCGCCGTGGTGGTGCGCGAGGACCGCCCCGGGGAGCGCCCCCTGGTGGCCTACGTGGCCCCCCGCCCGGGGACCGGGGCCGACCCCGCCGGGCTGCGGGCCGCCCTGCGCGCCGAGCTGCCCGAGCATCTGGTGCCCTCGGCGGTGGTCGTCCTCGACGCCCTGCCCACCCTGCCCAACGGCAAGCTCGACCGCCCCGCCCTGCCCGCCCCCGAGCCCGCCCCGCCCGGCCGCCCGCCCCGCGACGAGCGCGAGGCCCTGGTGGCCCAGTGCGTGGCCGAGGTGCTGGGCCTGGCCCGGGTGGGGGTGGACGACGACTTCTTCGACCTGGGCGGCCACTCGCTGTCCGCCCTGCGCCTGGCCGCACGCCTGCGCGCCGCCCTGGGCGTCGACGTGGGGCTGCGGGCGGTGTTCGACGCCCCCACCCCGGCCGACCTCGCCCGCCGCCTGGCCCGGGCGGGGGGCGCGGCGCCGCCCGCCCT
>JBOGHR010000010.1:0-16196 GCA_050744905.1 Acidimicrobiales bacterium | reverse complement strand
GTGTTCGCGCAGTGCGGCCATTTGGCCGATTCCATCTGCCGCCGCGCTTCGTACGTTTGGAGCAACGGCGGACTGGCGCCGGCCGGGTGGACGATTCTCCCACCGGCCGGCGCCAGCGGAGAGGGGGGTCCCCGCGCAGGGCCCCTCTCTCCCCGTCGCCGAGCCGAGGGCGCCGTCCCGGTCCTGCGTCTTCGGCTTCTGTGCTCGCTTCCCACCTCCCAGGCGCCAAGGTGACAACAGAGCGGGTCCGCGCGCTCGGGTGTCGGGCCCTAGGGGGGAGCGGCCGCTCCGAACCAGGTGGCGAGCGCTCCAGGCAGCCCCGGGTCCGTGAGCTCTCCGGTCCAGGCGACGTGCCCGTCGGGCCGGATCAACACGGCCGGGGGCGCAGCGACCGGGCCGAGGACGGGGAGCTCCCACACGCCGGCGTGCCCGGCGTTGACCGACCGGACCCGATCGGCCCACGGAGAGGTGTCGAGACCGCCGGGTTCACCGAGGTTGAGGAGCACGGGGCGGGCGTCGTGCAGCAGGGCGAACACACGCGTGGGACCGTCGGCGGTGTGCAGGTCGAGGTCGGGCATGCGCCTCCCGAGCAGCGGGTGCCCCTCTCCGAGGTCGTAGTGGACGTCGAGACCGGCGAGCATGGCGGCGACGTGCCGACGCGGCTCGTCCATGCCCAGCAGCTCCGCCATGGTGTCGAGCAGGGCGCCGTGGCGGTCGTCGGGGCGGCTGAGGGCGACCTGGGCCATGGCGTTGCGCAGCACCCGGGCGCCGATCGGGTGCCGCTCGGCGTGGTAGGTGCCCAGGAGGCTCTCGGGTGAGGTGCCCTCGACCACCTGGGCCAGCTTCCATCCCAGGTTCACGGCGTCCTGCACGCCGGTGTTGAGGCCCTGGCCGCCGTGTGGGGGATGCACGTGGGCGGCGTCCCCGGCCAGCAGGACACGGCCGGCGCGGTAGGAGGCTGCCTGGCGCGCCATGTCGGTGAACCGGGAGATCCAGCTGGCGCGGCGAAGCCCGAAGTCGGTCCCGTACACGGCGACGAGTGCATCGCGGAGCTCGTCGATGCCGGGGTCGCCGGTGTGCTCGACCGAGCGTTCGGTGAGGACCACCCGAACCGGCTCCCCGGCTCCCCTCCGACCGAGGGCATGGGTGCCGGCGCTGTCGCGACGGAAGCCGAGCTCGGGCTCGTCGTCCATCTCCATCTCGGCGATCATCCAGCTGGTCGAGGGATCGCAGCCGGGGAAGTCGATGCCGGCTGCCTTGCGGACCACGCTGTGCCCTCCGTCGCAGCCGACGAGGTACTCCGCCCGGAGCGACGCGTCCCCGGATACCTCGACGTCGACGCCGGTGTCGTCCTGAGCGAAGCCCACCACCTCGCGGCCGCGGAGGATCGGGACTCCGAGCTCATCGACCCAGGCAGCCAGGATGGGCTCGAACTGGCTCTGCCAAAGCGCGAGCCCGTAGTTGTGGCGGGTGGGGAAGTCGCTGATGTCCAGGGGGATGCCGGCGAAGCCCTGGACCTGCATCGCCTGACCCGCCGAGAGGAACCGGTGGGCGATGCCACGCTGATCGAGCACCTCGATGGTGCGGGAGTGAAGCCCCCCGGCCCGGGATCCGTCGACGTGCTGACTGAGGCGTCGTTCGACGATGACGACGTCGATCCCCGCCAACGCCAGCTCGCCCGCCAGCATCAGCCCCGTCGGGCCGCCTCCTGCGATCACCACCGCATGTCCGGTCATCGCCGCTCCCCGGCGGACGCGGCACCGGGCAGGGACAGCCACCCAGCGCCGAGCGACCGTGCCCCCGAGCAGGTCGCCGTCGTCCCCGCCAACTCCTCGGCCGCTTCGGCGCTCACGGTCGACCTGCCTGCCGAAGGCAACGCCCGCATTTCCACCCTCCTGGCCTCATGGGTTCTCCGCCGTGATCGGCTCGGCGGACGAGTCATGGTCATCACGTTCGGGCCCTTTCGGGCAAGCCCCGTCCCTCGGGCGGCGTTGATCGTGGCGGCGAGGGCCCACGAGGGACGATGCGGCCCCGCGGGATGGTGTATCGTTGGTGTATGAGTCGCACCAACATTGACATCGACGATGACGCATGTCAGGTCGTCATGGATCGCTACCACCTCAGGTCGAAGCGAGAGGCCGTGAACTACGCCCTTCGTCTGGTCGCTGGCGAGGTGCTCGGCCTCGATCAGGCGCGCAAGCTGCGTGGCAGCGGGTGGGAGGGCGACCTCGAGGAGATGCGAGCCGGTCGCGTCGGATGATCCTCGTCGACACCTCGGCCTGGGTCGAGTTCCTCCGCGACACGGGCAGTCCGGCGTGTGAGGAGGTCGACCGGCTCCTCGCACGTGATCTGGCGATCTGCGATCCAATCCAGATGGAGGTGCTGGCCGGTGCTCGGGACGATGTGCATCAACGCGACCTGCGGGGGCTGCTGGGTCGCGCCGCCACGCTTCCCACAGAAGCGATCGACTACGAGACAGCCGCAGCGTTCTACCGGACCTGCCGGCGCAGCGGGGAGACCGTGCGGAAGCTGATCGACTGTCTGATCGGGGCTGTCGCCTCGCGGCATGGAGTACCGATCCTCCACGCCGATGGCGACATCGAGGTCCTGAGCCGCCACACCGCGGTCGAGGTGCACCAGCCGGAGGCGTGAACGTCGACGGGTCCCACGTCGATCGTCGAGTCCGGCCGCCTCGATGTTCTCGCTCCGCCTCGTGTAGGTGGCGCATTCACCATCGGGGGATGCCGTTCCGGGAGAAGGTGAGCTTCATGGGTGCTCCTCGGTCGACGGGTCGCGCCGTAGCCGTTCACCGACCTCGGCCTCGTGTCCATGCCGGGAGGGCTCGTAGTAGCGGGTGCGGCTGAGCTCCTCCGGCAGGTAGTCCTGCTCGACCCAGCCACGGGGGTCGTCGTGGGGGTAGCGGTAGCCGACGCCGTGGCCGATGCGCTCGGCGCCCCCGTAGTGGCTGTCGCGCAGGTGGGGCGGCACGGGGCCGGTCGGGCGGGAGCGGACGTCCTCCAGCGCCTTCCAGATGCCGAGAGCCGTCCGGTTGGACTTGGGGGCGGTGGCCAGGTGGACGACGGCCTGGGCCAGGTTGAGCTGGGCCTCGGGGAGGCCGACGTACTCGACGGCGTGGGCGGCCGCCGTGGCGACGAGGAGGCTCGTGGGGTCGGCCATCCCCACGTCCTCGCTGGCCAGGACCACCAGGCGGCGGGCGATGAAGCGGGGGTCCTCCCCGGCGACGATCATGCGGGCCAGCCAGTGCAGCCCGGCGTCGGCGTCGCCGCCCCGGATGCTCTTGATGAAGGCGCTGATGACGTCGTAGTGGTCGTCGCGGCCCCACGACAGCGCCCGCGTCGAGCGTGCCCGCTCGACGTCGTTCAGGGTCACCGTCCGCCCCTCGCCGGCGATGGCCAGCGCCACCTCGAGGGTGGTGAGGAGCGCCCGTCCATCCCCGTCGACCGAGGCGATGATGGCGTCGGCCGCCTTGGGCTCGATGGTGCCATCCTCTACCTCGAGGCCACGCTCCAGCAGGGCTCGCAGCGCCTCCCGGTCCAAGGGTTCGAGGCGGAACAGCGTGGAGCGGCTGAGGAGTGGGCTGTTCACCTCGAAGAAGGGGTTCTCGGTCGTGGCGCCGACGAGCGTGAGCGTGCCGTCCTCGACGCTCGGCAGAAGGGCGTCCTGCTGGGACTTGCTGAACCGGTGGACCTCGTCGAGCAGCAAGACGGTGGGCTGGCCGTGCTCGGCGAGCCGCCGCCTCGCCCGCTCGGCCACCTCACGCACGTCCTTCACGCCGGCGCTCACGGCGCTCAGGGACTCGAAGGCGGCGCCGACGGCGTCGGCCAACAGCCGGGCGATCGATGTCTTCCCCGTCCCCGCCGGGCCCCAGAGGATCACCGAGGTCAGCTTGCGAGCCTCGACCAGCGCTCGCAGCGCACCCCGCAGACCGACGAGGTGGTCCTGGCCCAAGACGTCGTCCAGGCTCCTGGGCCGCAGCCGGCTGGCCAGAGGCCCCCGTGCCCTCAGCCGCTCCTCCAGCCCGGCCTCGAACAGATCGACCTCGCCGTCGGCGCCCTCGCCGCTGCGGCGCCCTCGTGAGCCCCTCGGGCTCATCGCCGCACCGGCCCCGGCCCGTCCGGGAACAGCTCGGCGACGCGGCGCTCGTCGGCGCGCGACACCTGCGCCCTCGCCCCGTCGAGGCGTCGCCGCAGGTCGTCGCTCTCACCGACGAGCTGGTTCCGCTCGGCGAGCAGCTGCTCGCTCTCCCGGCAGAGCCGCTCGCCCTCGTGGGCCAGCCAGGTCCCGTCGGGCTCCCGGAGGTGGCCCATCAGCTCGCTGACCAGGCCGCCGATGCGGGCCGCCAGCCGGCGCTCGAGCTCGTGGCCTTCCGGCCGCCCGGCGGTCACCAACGCTCGGCGGTGGTTGGGGCACAGCCCCGGCTCCCGCTCGGCCCGCCGGCCCGCCCGCTGGAGCATCTGGTGGGCGCCGTGGGTGCCGAGGGGCTGGCAGGCGGTCGGCCCGGTGAGCTCCCCGACGCGCAGGCCCGAGTCGGCCAGCCAGGTCACGATCATCCGGTCCCGGGCGGTGCGCACCGCCGCAATCATGGCCCCACGCGTCCCGCTGGGGGAGCAGGCGCGGGTGGCGCCTCGGCGCGGCCTGGAGGCGCCCGCGATCACCCGCTTTGGTCGCTCGAGCCAGGCGGCGCTCATAGCCGGGAAGTGGGCGGCCAGCTGGCCGCCATCTCCGGCCTCAGATCCCGACAAGACCGCATAGCCCATACTGGTTCCCGAGGCCGGAGGAAGTCGTCGTGACCGTCGGCGGCCGTCATCCGGCCCGCCACGCGTCGAGCAGGGCGGCAAGGCGCTGATCGTCCTCCGCCATGGCGAAGAAGGCGATCGGCGAATCGTCATGTCCCCAGGCGACCGTGCGCTGGCCGTCCCAGTCGCCGGTCAGGCAGCGGGCCGGGGGCGAGGCACACTCCGATGCCTCCGCGCCGTACCGCCTTGCCAGACGGGTGAACAGCTCCTCGGGGGACGGGTCGCCGGCGAGCGTGTCCGCCACCTCGGCCGCCTCGATCCCGAACTCGCCGATCGGGCCGTACCAGGGGGCGCCTCCGTCAACCGAGCCGCGCCGGATGCCGAACAGCTCGGCTGGCAGGGCGTATAGGCGTGCGTCTATCGCGAGTTCCTCCGTCGGCAGCGGGAGGTCGCCCAGCGTGCTGGCCACGTTCAGCGATCGAGCCGCAGTGGTCGTCACGACGGCCGTGCTCGCGCTTCGCGACTCTGTGGACACCGCCTCGCCGCCGCACCCCGCGGCGGCTATGAGCAGTGCGGCGGCGACGACCGAGCCGACCCGGCCCGTCACCGCAGTCGGATCTTGGCGCTGAGCGTCGAGCCGTCGTCGAAGGAGACGACCACCAATCGGCATGTCGCGGCCCATCCTCTTGAGGCCTGCCAGTTGTAGTGCCACACACCGATCCCCGTGAGAGGTGGGCGCGGCCGAGCCCGGCGCGTCGCCGACCACGGCCCCGCTCGAGGCGGCGCCCGATCCACAGTCGATCGGCATCGAGGTGAGACCGCTGAAGCTGGCAGGGTCGCCGACCGGCTCTGTCGTCCCTGGTCAGGCGCCACTGGACGGGCACAGTCCGGCCGGCGCTGAGCTGGGCCCACTCCGCATCCACGTCGAGCGGGCCGATCGGGCCTTCCAGGCCGTAGAAGGCGGTCACCGTGACCGGTGCCTCGACGCCCGAGAAACCGGACCTCCCAACGGGCGTCCTCCACGCGCGGGCTGACGCCGAAGCTGCCCGGTCGGGTGAACGTGTAGTCGACCCGACAATCCGCAATCGGAGACGTCGTGGATCTGATCGTGCCTCGCACGTGACCACCTGGGGGACGAAGCTGGTCCGGATGGGACCAGCACCGGCTATGGTTGGACCGATCGTGCGGATCGAGTTCGAACGAGTCGAAGCCCTTGAGCTGCTCGCCATGACTCTTGCGCACCTGAACAACGCCGAGGCAGGGGGCGAGGTCTCTCCTCGGCTCGCACTGCTGATGGCTGTCCGAGGCAAGCTCGCCCAGGCGCTTCGGGAGGAGTTATGAAGTACAGCGATGCACACGTCGATGCAGCGACCGCCTCGATGGACAAGCATCGGGGCGGTGACACGGGGGAGGTTGGCGCCGCCCTCGCGGTCGTGGGCCTGAGCGCGGAACGTGCCGCAAAGGAAGGGAAGATCCGAGACGACATGATTCGGGTCGCGCACCGCTCGGGCGCATCCCTTCGGCAATTGGCCGAGGCTTCCGGCCTCGATCGCAAGACCGTAACTGCGATCGTGGGCGCGAGGATGGGCACCCAGGGATGACTCGTCGCTCCGCGTGTCGGCGACGGTGAGCTCCGACGTGATGCCCATCGGGCGCAGCGGTGATCCTCGGCGATGCCCCCTGACGCGGCGGTCCGTCGAGGCACGTGCGGGACTTCCGCGTTGAGGGGAACGTTCGGGTAACGGTGGCTGTCACGCGGACGGCGACGCTCGGGGCAACCCCGACACCCATCTCACGGCGGCGGGGAACTTCTCGGATTTCTCGCGGGATTCGGCGCCCCGAGCGGCCTACCTCTGCATCGGACCCCAGGACGCGCACAGACGGGCGCATCACCCCGGGCGGGACGCCGGCGATGATGCGGGCCACCACCCTCAAGGAGTCCGACGCCGGCCTCGACGGCCTGCTCGCCTACTGCGCCGGCCTGGCCGCCGACCAGGCCATCCGCGACGGGGCGGCCCGGGGGCCGGTCGACTACTACCTCGACCCGAGCCGCCGGGGCGGTGGCGGGCGGTGGCTGCGCCACCCTGGGCGTGGGCACGCGCATGGAGGCGACACGCCGGCGGAGCCCGTCCGGATCGATGTGGCGGAAGTCCTCGAGCAGGGTGCGCTCCACCTCGTCCAGAACCGTCGCCGACACCACGGGCTCGAACCGCCCGTGGTCGAAGGCGGTGAGCAGGAAGTCGCAGGCGGTGACGGGGACTAGGACGTTGGCGTCGAGGGCGGCGACGCCAACCGCGGTCACCCGTAGAGCCCGAGCTCTCCCGCCTCCCGCGTCATGTCGGCCAGGGCGCCGGCCCGGCGCCGTGACGACGACTCCCGGTACGCCAGCACGTCGCCGAGGGCGAGCCGGCGATGGGTTCCCACCATCCGGGCCGGGACCTTGCCCGCCTCCACCAGCCGGACCACCGTCGGGCGTGACACGCCCAGCACTGCGGCCGCCTGCTCCGTCGTGAGGTCGTCGGGGGAGCGCAGCACCAGCGCCGGCTGCCCGTCGGCAGCGGCTTCGAGCAGCTCGGCGAGCGCCTCCGCCACCGGGGCGAGAAGGTCGAGCACCGTTCCGTCCTCGGTCGTGATCCGCGGCCGGGGACCGAGCGCACGCAGCAGCTCGCGAGCGCGCTCCCGATCCTCGGCGCTCAGCACCACCATGCAGACACGGTACCGCAAACGAAACAAACGAACACGTCGAGGTCCGGCCCCTCGGGCCGAGCACGCCTTCCGGCCGAAGTGCAGTTCAGGCAGTATGCGTGCGTGACGCAGCGCCCGGGCGTCTAGTACACTAGACAGACGTGACAGGTCGAGAGGTGCTGCGACTAGTCGAGCGCTTGGGTTGCGTCCGGCTCCGGCAGCGCGGCTCGCACGGCTCATCGTTCGGTGTCCCGGCGGATTCCAGACGGTCGTTCCGGTCCACGCCGGACAGGACGTCCCATCGGGCACCCTCCGGGCCATCGCGCGCGCTCTTGAACCCTGCCTGGGCGAAGGATGGCTGCGATGAGCCGGAAGAAGACCTACGTCGCCGTGTACGAGCGTGATCCCGACGACGACGCCTGGAACGTCCACATCAAGGGTCTGGACGGCTGCCAGACCTACGGTCGGAGCCTGCGCCAGGCGCGCGCTCGCATTCGCGAAGCACTCGCCGTCTGGCTCGACCGCGAACCCGAGACCTTGACCGTTCGGGACGAGCTGCCAGCGTCCGTCGCCTCGATCGCCGACGGGGTGGCGAGGGCACGCCGGCAGGCCGAAGACGCCGGCACGAGGGCGCAGCGCGACACGGTGGAGGCCGTGAGGCGCCTCACCGACCTCGGGCTCAGTCGTCGCGACGCTGCCGAGCTCCTGGGCCTCTCCCACCAACGAGTCCAGCAGCTGCTCGAGGCGAGTTGACGGCAGCTGTCGAGCGAGCATGGAGCGCCGATCGCTCCTTCGCGCTGGCGTCGCGAACACGCGAGCCGGCAGGCGGAGCCGGTGGGCAGACGGCCGCCGGCAGGCGATCGACGCCCGGAGCGCAGTCACCGCCGGGAACCACCCTCGGCCGCACCCGCCGATCGAGCCGCCCCGCCGCCGGCGCCCGCTCGGTCGGTAGGCGCCCCATGCCGTCGTAGCCCTGTCGCACGTGCTCGCGGGCTGGCACGGGCCGCAGCCCTCCTCCCGCCCGGGGCCCGTCGCGGCCATCAGCCCGGAGAGCACGGAATGGCGCACATCGAGACGCGCGGCCCCGGGCGCTGGCGGGCCCGGTTCCGGGACCGCGACGGCCGGGAGCTGTCCCGCACGTTCGCCCGCAGGACCGACGCCGTGCGGTTCCTCGCCCTCGCCGAGGCGGACAAGGCCCACGGCGCCTGGATCGACCCGGCGGCCGGCCGGACCCCCTTCGGTGTCTACGCCCGAGCCTGGCAGCAGGCGCAGGTCCACCGCGGCACGACCGCCGACCAGGTGGCGTCCAACCTCCGCAACCACATCCTGCCGGCCTTCGAGAACCGGCCCCTGGCCGCCGTCCGGCCGTCCGAGGTCCAGGCCTGGGTCCGGGGCCGCGCGGAGGAGCTCGCCCCCTCGACGGTCGAGGTCGTCTACCGGTACCTGGCCGCCATCTTCGGCGCCGCCGTGCGGGACCGCATGATCGCCCGGTCGCCCTGCGTCGGCATCCGGCTGCCCCGGGTCGCGACGGCCGAGGTCCGCCCGGCGACCACCGACGACGTCCTGGCCATCGCCTACGCCGTGCCCCCTCGCTACCGCGCCCTGGTGCTGTTGACGGCCGGGACGGGTCTCCGGCAGGGTGCGGCGTTCGGCGTCGTCCTGCCGAACCTCGACATCGACGCCGGCGATGTCCGGGTCGATCGCCAGGTCGTCCTGCGCGCCGGCCACCCGCCGGTGCTGGCCCCGCCGAAGACCGACGCCAGCTTCCGCACCATCCCGCTGCCCACCGGCGTGGCCGCCGTCGTGCACTCACACCTCGCCGCCTTCCTGGCGACGACGCGGCCCGAGCATGGCCCGTTGGTCTTCACCACGCCGGCCGGTGAGCCGTTCCGCCGCAACCGGTTCGGCGACGTGTGGCGGGCCGCCGTCCGCCGCTCGGCCGCCCGACCCGACCTGACCTTCCACTTTGCGGCACTACTACGCCTCGCGGCTCATCCGCCACGGCGAGTCGGTGAAGGTCGTCCAGCGCCGCCTCGGCCCCAAGACGGCCCAGGAGACGCTCGACACCTACGGCCACCTCTGGCCCGATTGGGACGACCGGACCCGCGACGCCGTCGACGCCGAGCTGTTCCGGGCGGGCGGTCCGGCCGTCACCGCTGGCGACCGGAACGACCCGGACGAGCGCGCCGGCGACCACGGCTCCCTCGGAATCCCGCGGCCTGGCCGCGGCCTGGGCGCCTGCGCCGACGGCATAACCGCAGGTCAGAGGGGTTGGTGACGGTGAGCCGGCCTGTAAGCGGGGGAGTGACGAAGGGGTTGTCCACAGGTGACCGTAGTAGCCGGAAATAGGCCCTGAACTGCGCTTTTGTCTGTCGGCGGGTGACCGGTACTGACCGCTGCAAACCGTGGTTTCGCGGCCTCCCGCGGCCTGGCCGCGGCCTGGCCGGCCCCGATCAGGACCTCGTGTGGGCCAGCCACGCGGCGCTCATGGCGGGGAAGTGCACGGCGAGCTGGCGGCCCATCTCAGCTGCCGTGACGGGCCGGCGCTGGCGCTTGGCGATGAGGCGACGGATCGTCTCGTCGACGCTCGCCTGTGAGGCGGCCCACAGGCGCGCGGCGAAGGCGTCGCCGTCGAGGGGCTCTCTGGGCGACCGCCTGGCCGTCATCGGCGAGCTGTCGGCCGACGACTTCGCCTCACTGCTCAACGTGGTCGACGGCCTGGTGGCCAAGAGCCGGCTCTGGGCCGTGGCCGGCGACTTGGGGTGACGCCTCGGTACTGCGCCCATGGGAGAAGCATCGTTCTGCAACTGACCGCCGGACCGATGGCCGCCATTGTCATTGACTGGGCGAACGGACACTCCTTACCAGGCTATAAACGAGAAATGCCACAGCTGCTGCAACGCCAATCCCTAATGCAGCTAACCCAATTAATCCGCCGCCGATGTTCGCTCCCTCGTCTGGATCAGAAGTAAAGACTACAATCAGCCATACTACAAACGCTGGGCCGAGAGCAATCAAGAGAGCTACGAGCATAGTCCGTAGCCACGTCACCGGCATCTCCCCTTTCTTGCTGCCGAGCTACCCGTACTGCTCGGTGCTCCTGAGGAATTCTCTCGGGTCACTTTGGTCCAGTACCGAAGAGGCGTACGGCCCGGTAGTAGCTCTGAGCTCGCTGACGGCATTTTGTCCGGTTGGAGCTGGCATTGCAACTCGCTCGCATGTCGTCATGGAACATACGATCAATCCGCCGCCGATTAGTGTACCCCCATCCTCCGATGGCCTCCATCCGTAACAGATCGTACCCGTAGTCATGTGTCTTGCAGGCCAAGCCGAAGTCGAAGTAGCGGCTGCTGTCTGCGGCGTGCGAGCATTCACCGCCACGCTTGGTATAGCGCTTGCCCGCTGGGGTTTCGACGAGTTCGGGCATGTAGCCGAATTCTTCATAGAAACCCTCCGGAGGGCAGGCAGTTCCATTCAGCCTCTGGCGCACCGACGGCTTCTTCATCCTCTTGCAGAGGCCGTCCAAGTCGACGCTGTTGAGGGGGTCCCCAGATACGTAGTCGTAGTCGTTCGCCGACCCGCCCTCCACGGGGTCGACCTCGAGGAACCGCCCGAGCTTCGGAACGTACTGACGGGCGCCCATCTCGATGGTGGCGATGCCCGCCTCGTGCTCGAGCGGGCGTTGGTGGGCGCCCAGCCAGTCGTAGTCGAACTTGCCGGGCGCGTTCTCCGGCAGGCCCGCGAGGGGGTTGCCGAACGGGTCGTAGGTGAACGCTGGGCCCTCCAGGCCCAGGCCGTCGGCGGTGAACAGCACGTCGCCGTGGATGTTGGGGTAGCTCCAGCGGTCGCCGGTGAGGGCGCCCTTGGCGATCGACACCCCGCCCAGCAGGCCGACGTAGCGGGACAGGTGCATGGTGCCCAGCACGCCGGTGGCGGCGTTGATGAACGCCGGCGAGTCGCCGGGTCCGGCGTAGCCGTAGGTGGCGACCACCGCCCCGTTGACCCGCCGGGCCACGATGCGGTCGGTGGCGTCTCGGTCGTAGGAGACGGTGGTCGACCCGGTGGTGGTGGAGACGTGGCGGTCGGCGCCGTCGTAGGCGATGGCCTGGGGGCCGAGGGCGGTGGTGTTGCCCCGGGCGTCGTAGCCGACGGCCCCCACGGTGGCGTCGGTGGTCGACACCAGGCGGTCCGCCGCGTCGTAGCAGTACGTGGTGGGCGCCCCGTTGTCGACCAGCTTGGTCCGGTTGGTGTTGCGCCCGGCGCCGGCCAGGCCGCAGCCCGGGTCCGAGAACCCGTAGGTGTAGGCGTGGCCCGGGGAGGTGGCGCCCACCAGGCGTCCCGCCCCGTCGTAGGCGTAGGTGTGGGCCACCGCCCCGTTGAGCAGGTTCCTCGTCACCCGCCCCGACTGGGAGCGCTCCACGGTGTCGGTGGCCACCACGGTCGTCCCCCGCCGCCACGACAGCTCGCTGACTCGCCCGGCCTGGTCGCGCCCGATGGCGCCGAGGGAGGTGCCGTTGCCGGTCTGGCCGATGCCGTTGGGGTAGGTGACCGAGGCCAGCTGGCCCCCGCCGTCGTAGGTGGCGGTGGCCACCACCGCGCCGTCGAGGCGCTGGACGGTGGGGCGCCCGGCGGCGTCGTAGTCCATGCCCGAGCTCCACCCGTGGGCGGCGTTGGCGGTGGCGGTGGGTCGCCCCGCCTGGTCGTAGGTGGAGGTGGTGGTGCGGCCGCCGGCGTCGGTGTAGGACACCGTCCGCCCCAGCAGATCCGTGACGGTGGTGATGGTGGTGGTGACGCCTCCGGCGGTGTCGGCCACGGTGGTGACCCGGGGATCTCCGCCCACGGCCCAGTTGTAGCTCACCGTGCGGCCCGGCGCGCCGGCCGAGGCGGGGACGCTGCGGCCGCTCACCCGGCCCCGGGGGTCGTAGGTGGTGCACGTCCACGCCCCGGCGCCCACCCGGGAGGCCACGGTGCGCCCGGCGGCGTCGTAGTAGTGCTCGTCGACCCTCGGCGCTTGGGGTCCCCCCTGGCCGTCGGGGTCGGGGCCGGTGGCGGTGCGCAGCCGGCCCGCCTGGATGGCGTCGACGCCACCGGGGCAGGGGTGGGCGGGCCGCTCGGTCGGGCCGTAGTAGGCGTAGGTGGTCGCGGTGTCGCCGGCGGTCCCGGTGTCGGCCGGCAGGCGCTTGGTCAACTGGCGCCCGAGCGTGCCCGCGCCGGCCTCGTAGCTGGCCCGGGTGGTCAGGGCCAGGCCGTCGGGGTCGACGGTGGTGGCGGTGGCCGCCCCGGTGTGGGGGCGGGCGTAGGTCATGGCGGTGACCTGGGAGGGGGAGCCGGCGGTGGTGTCGGTGGCCTCGGTGCGGGTGGGCAGCCCGTAGCCGGGCGAGAGCTTGGTGCCGGGCACGATGGCCTGGGTGCCCCCCGGCGGGGTCCACGCCAGCTCCAGGTAGGCGTTGCCCACCGCCTCGGCGTAGTCGACGCGAATGGTGTGCCAGCCGACGTCGGCGGCGGCCACCGTGACCGTCCCCGGCGCCGACCACCCGCAGCACCCCCTGGCCGTCACCGGGCGGTCGTCGATGTACAGGGCGGCGTCGTCGTCGACGTTGAGGCGGAAGGCGTAGGTGCCGGCCGTCTCCAGGTTGATCTCCCCGGTGAAGCGGGCCGACCAGTAGTCGACGGGCTTGCCCTCGGCGAAGGAGCCCCAGCCCCAGTTGCGGGCCAGGGAGCCGTCGGCGCTGCCCACGCCGATGGTGTGGTGGGCGGGCGAGCCGTCGAAGGCCGGGTTGGCCCAGAAGCTGGCGGCCAGGCCCCGCATGCCGCCGTCGTAGGTGGTGGTGGTGCGGCCCACCGGGGGGCAGGTGTTGTTGGGCGTGCGACCGGTGAAGCACGACGCCGGGGCGGGGCCGAGAGTTTCCTTGAGCCGTCCCGCCCGGTCGTAGTGGTGGTGGGTGACGCGCCCGGTCGGGTCGGTGGCCGACAGCAGGCGGTCGCCGTCGTCCCAGGCGTAGGTGGTGGCCTTGCCGGTGGCGTCGGTGTCGGTGAGCGGGCGGCCCTTGGCGTCCATCACCACGCTGCGCACCCCGCTCACCCCGGCGGTGCCCACCGTGGCGTTGGTGGACGACGGATAGGAGAAGCTGCGGGCCGGTCGAGGCTCACCCGGCTTGGGGGCGGGAGCGGTGATGGTGGCCACCTTGGAGCCGGTGTAGGCGATGAGGGTGCGGGTGGTGTCGTCGTCGGGCACCTTGGTGGCCGGATCGTTGTTGACCGTGGCGGCGATGGCCTCGGTGGCCAGCGGGTCGCGCAGGGCCGACAGGCGCCCGGCGGCGTCGTAGCCGAAGTCGCGCTGTTCGCCGCCCGGGTCCTCGATGCGGGCCAGGCGACCGGAGGCGTCGTAGAAGAACCAGGTGGAGGTCCCGTCCCAGAAGCTCACCCGGCACAGCTTGCCGGCGGGAGCGACGAGGAGGTGGGAGCCCGGCTGCGCACCGCTACAGCCGGCATCGCCGCCGTAGTGCACGAACACCGTCTGGTTGCTGACGGGCTCGTAGATCTCGCGCAGCCGCTCGGGGGCACCGAACCACCGGGGGAGGGGGTCGACCGCCGTGCCGTCGTCGGCGTCCGAGGCCGTCCACCCCAGCCGCCCCGCCCGGTCGAAGCCGTAGCGTGCGCCGTTGTCGTCGAGGGTGAGGGCGCTGCCGGCCCGGGTCAGCACGCCTCGCTGGCCGGCGGGCGGCGTGAAGGACTGGCCGGCCGCGCCCCAGGCGTGGGCCCGGCCGGTGGCGTCGGTCAGCGTGGCCGAGCCGGCGCTGGAGCGGGCGGCGGCGTAGCCGCCGTCGCCCCCCAGGCCCGCCCCCATGGTCCACCCCGGGGGCAGGGGGGTGTCGTCGGTGGACAGCCACGAGGCGGGCACGATGGCCTGCGTCCCCGTCCCGCCGGGGCCGAAGGGCCCCCGGGCCACCAGGGTCATGATGGCCCGGCCGGTGTCCTGGTGGTACTCGATGGTGATGGGCTTGCGCTCTCCGGCGGCGAAGGTCACGCCGTTGCCGTCGACGTAGTCGCCTGCGTAGTTCGACTGGCCCCAGCGGTCCAGCACCTGGACGCCGCCCACCCAGATGCGCACGCCGTCGTCGTGGCCGGCGCTGAAGTCGTAGGTGCCCGCCGCCGGCACGCCGACCTTGCCCGTCCAGCGGACGAGGAAGTTGGTGCCGTTCACGCCGGGGCCCGGGCTCTGCTCGGTCCCCCACTCGAAGTTCAAGTCGGTGTCCCGCCGCACCAGGGCGGGCTCGGTGGTGAACGAGCCGTTGTGGTAGGCGCCGGTGAGCCCGGCGGCGGAGCGGTCCTGGGAGTTGTAGGTGAGGCTGACCCCGACGGGGCCGGCCAGCGAGGACACCTGGTGGGTGGCGACGCCCACGGTCAGGTTCCCGGTGGCCAGGTTGACCGAAGCGCCGCCCAGCCCGTCGCTGGCCTGGGGACCGGCGCCCAGGCGCAGGTCGACCCGGAACGAGCGCACCCAGTCGGGCTGGCGCCAGTGGGTGGGGTCCTTGGTCCAGGCGTGCCAGTAGTAGGTGACGCCGTCGCGCAGCGAGCCGGCCGGCACCGCGAACGTGGTCGAGGTGGTGGGCAGGCCCTCGGTCTTGGAGCCCAGCTCGGCGTCGGGGTTCTCGGTGATGCGGAAGAAGTACTCGACGGTGTCGCCGTCGGCGTCGGTGGTGGGATGCACCGACAGCGTCGGGGTGGCGGTGTAGACGACGGCCGGCTTGGCGAGGTCGGCCTGGGCCGGGTCCTTGGGGGCGGCGATCTTGGGCAGGGTGTTGTAGGTGATCGACAGCGACGGGGCGGTGGAGGAGCCGTAGGCCTCGCCCGAGTAGTAGTAGCGCACGGCGCCCGAGACGTACTCGTTGTTGGCCTGCAGCATCACCCCGTAGTTGGCCACCCCGTCGGCGACCCATCCCCGGGCGAGCGAGGTGACGTCGAAGCCGGCCCAGTAGGGCAGGCAACCCGACGCACCCCAGGCGAAGCTCGACGACGCCGCCCTGGCCGGGTCGTGGGTGGGGCGGGTGTTCCAGGTGGCGGTGTTGGAGAACGCGCTGGTGAGGCGGTGGACGTCGGTGGCGTAGGAGGCGCAGGAGGGCGAGTACCAGTTGTAGAGGCCGAGGTTGGCCGAGGTGACCACCTTGGGGTCGCCGCTCGGCAGGGAGCCGAGGTCGAAGTACAGCAGCGTGCGGCTGATGTAGCCGTTGGGGTCCGAGCCGGTGACCACCGCGGTGGAGGTCCCGAAGGCGGAGTTGGCGTAGGCACCGCTGGTCACGTAGGTGTCCCGCCCGCCGCTCGAGGCCACCGTGGTCTGGGCGAAGGTCGGATCGATGCGGACCGGGAAGGCGGCGCTGTCCAGCCACGCCGGGTCGACGCCCACCTCCACGGTGGCGGCGCGCTCGGTGGCGGTGGGCCCCGACACCAGCCGCGCGGCCACGGGGGCGGCGGAGGGGGCGCCGCCGTCGGGGAAGGTGGCGTCGAAGGCGAAGCCGCCCCCGAAGGTGGCCACCACGGCGCCGGTGGCGTCGACGAACTCCACGCCCTCGGCGCCCTGACGGGCGCCCACGCCGGCCGGCAGCTCGAAGCGGTCCATGTAGGTGGCGCCGCCCGCCGGGTCGGCGAGCAGCACCGTCTCCTTGAACCCGTCGGGGGTCGGTTGCAGCTCCAGGTCCCGTCCCCCGGGCACGGCCCGGCGATAGCGGACGACGTCGCCGGCCACCGCCGCGGGAG
>JBOGHR010000009.1:0-3475 GCA_050744905.1 Acidimicrobiales bacterium | reverse complement strand
GTCGCGGCCCGCCCGCACGGCCCGCACCCGGTCGGCCTGGCGGCGCTCCAGCTCGGGGTCGGCCGGCACGACCTCGGTGGGGGCCGCCTCGCCCTCGGTGAACCGGTTCACGCCCACCACCACCTTGTCGCCCGACTCCACCGCCCGGGCCGCGGCGTACGCCGCCTGCTCCACCTCGTCCTGGAGGAAGCCCGCCTCGATGGCGGCCACCGCGCCGCCCATGGCGTCGATGCGGTCGAGGTAGGCCTGGGCCGCGGCCTCCACCTCGTCGGTGAGCGCCTCCACGAAGTACGACCCGCCCAGCGGGTCGACGGTGTCGGCCACCCCCGCCTCGTGGGCGATGACCTGCTGGGTCCGCAGGGCCAGGCGGGCGGCCCGGGCGGTGGGCAGGCCGAACGCCTCGTCGAAGCCGTTGGCGTGCAGGCTCTGGGTGCCACCCAGCACGGCGGCCAGGGACTGCACCGTCACCCGCACCACGTTGTTGTCGGGCTGCTGGGCGGTGAGCGTCGACCCCCCGGTCTGGGTGTGGAACCGGAGCTGGCACGACCGCTCGTCGGCGGCGCCGAACCGCTCGCGCACGATCCGGGACCACATGCGGCGGGCGGCCCGGAACTTGGCCACCTCCTCGAACAGGTTGCTGTGGCCGTTGAAGAAGAAGCTCATGCGGGGCGCCACGTCGTCCACCGGCAGGCCGGCGTCGACCGCCGCCTGGAGGTAGGCGATGCCGTCGGCCAGGGTGAAGGCCAGCTCCTGCACGGCGGTCGAGCCCGCCTCCCGGATGTGGTAGCCCGACACCGAGATGGTGTTCCACGCCGGCAGCTCCCGCCGGCAGTAGGCGAACAGGTCGGTGACCAGGCGCATGGACGGCCGGGGCGGGTGGATGTAGGTGCCGCGGGCCACGTACTCCTTGAGGATGTCGTTCTGCACCGTGCCCCGGATGCGCTCGGGCGCCACGCCCTGCTCCTCGGCCACCAGCTGGTAGAGCAGCAGGAGGGCGGCGGCCGTGGCGTTGATCGTCATCGACGTGGTGACCCGGTCGAGGGGCAGGCCGGCGAGCAGCAGGCGCATGTCCTCGATCGAGTCGATGGCCACCCCCACCCGGCCGACCTCGCCCTCGGCCCGCGGGTGGTCGGAGTCGTAGCCCATCTGGGTGGGCAGGTCGAAGGCGCACGACAGCCCGGTCTGGCCGGCGTCGAGGAGGAAGCGGAACCGCTGGTTGGTGGCCCGGGCGTCGCCGAACCCGGCGTACTGGCGCATCGTCCACAACCGCCCCCGGTACATGGTCGGGTGCACGCCGCGGGTGTACGGCGGCTGGCCCGGGCGGCCGAGGTCGGCCTCGGGGTCCCAGCCGGCCAGGTCGTCGGTCGTGTAGACGGGCCGCACGACGATGCCCGACTCGGTTCGCCGGTCCTCGTCGGCCACCACCGAAGGCTAGAGCCCCGCCGGCCGCCGCACGCCGGTCACCGCCGGCCGCACGAGGCATCCGGGGTCGCGGTGGACCTCGAGCGTCCGGAACGACTCCTCCGCCGCGTCGCCGGCGAGCAGGCTGGCGATCGAGGGGTCGCCCGGGCCGGGAGGCGACGCCGGGAGCGGCCGGGACGGCGAGCGAGCCGGGCGACCGTCGTCAGCCGCCTCGGGGACGGTCCTGCAGCCGGTAGACGAAGCGCAGGGCCGACCACACCTCGTCGCGGCCGGGCGCCGTCGACCGCACCGCCGCCCGACCGGCCGCCGAGCCCGTCTCCGACCACCCTCCCGGTGTCGCCGTTCCGGCTGGGACGGTGCGGCCGTTAGCCTCCGAGGGATGGCCACCGTGCGATTCGTGATCATCGGCGCCGGCCCGGCGGGAGTGCAGGCCGCCACCCACGCCGCCCGCATGGGCGCCGAGGTCACCGTCGTCGAGCGCGACGTGATGGGGGGCGCCGCCAACCTGTGGGACTGCATCCCGTCCAAGGCCATGATCGCCACCGGCGGCGTGGTCTCCGTCGTCCACCGGTCGGAGGGCATGGGCCTGGCCCCCCTGCGGGCCACGGTCGACCTCACCGCCCTGCGCCGGCGCATCGCCGCCGTCTCCGACCACCTGCGGGCCGCCGTGTGCGCCCTCCTCGACGACCAGGGCGTGCGCGTGGTCCGGGGCACGGGCCGGATGAAGGGCCCGCACGAGGTCGTGGCCGAGACCGACGAGGAGCTGGTCGAGCTGTCGGCCGACGCCGTCCTGCTGGCGACCGGCAGCCGCCCCCGCATCCCGGAGTGGGCCACGCCCGACGGCCAGCGGGTCCTCACCACCCGCCAGGCGTACCCGCCCCCCGAGCTGCCCCGGCACCTGGTGGTGATCGGGTCGGGCGTGACCGGCGTGGAGTTCGTGCACATGTTCCGGTCGTTCGGGGCCGAGGTGACCCTCATCGTCAGCCGCCAGCAGGTGCTGCCCGCCAAGGACGCCGAGGTGGCGGCCGCCCTGGAGGACGACTTCCTCCGCTCCGGCGTCCGCCTCTACAAGGGCGCCCGGGCCGTGGGCATCGACCGGGAGGGCGACGAGGTGGTCGTGCGGTGCGACGACGGGCGGGCGGCCCGCGGCTCGCACGCCCTGCTGGCCATCGGGTCGGTCCCCAACTCGGAGGGCCTCGACCTGGGGGCCGCCGGGGTGGAGGCCGACGCCGCCGGCTACGTGCCGTGCAACCACCACTGCCAGTCGAACGTCCCGCACGTCTACGTGGGCGGCGACCTGTCGGGGAAGCTGCCGCTGGCCTCCGTGGCGTCGATGCAGGGGCGCAAGATCGCCGAGCACGCCATGGGCCTGCACTCCCGCCAGCACCGCCACCTGGACTACGACAAGGCGGCCAGCGCCATCTTCACCGACCCCGAGATCGCCGACGTGGGGCTGGCCGAGGCCGAGGCCTTCGCCATCGGCCGCAAGATCCGGGTCACCAAGGTGCCGTTCGCCTCCAACCCGCGCGCCCTCATCGACGGCGACCCCCGCGGGTTCGTGAAGATCGTCTCCGACCCCGCCACCGGCGTGGTGCTGGGCGGGTCGATCGTGGGGCGGGGGGCGGCCGAGCTCATCTCGGTGATCGCCCTGGCCGTCACCGCCCACCTGAAGGTGAGCGACATCGTCGAGAGCCTGCTGGTGCACCCGGCCCTGGCCGAGGCGCTGTCGGACGCCGCCGAGTAGAGTCCCCGCGGCCCCTACTCCACCACGGCCAGCACGTCGCCCGCGCCCACCGTGTCGCCCGCCCGGACGTGGAGCTCTCGCACCGTCCCCGCCCGCTCGGTGGTCACGTTGTTCTCCATCTTCATGGCCTCGATGACGCAGATCGTCTGGCCCGGCTCGACGGTGTCGCCCACGGCGGCGGCGACGGCGACCACCGTGCCCTGCATGGGCGCCAGCACCGTCCCGCTCGAGGCGTGAACGGCGGCGGTGGGGCGGGGGCGGAGCGGGCCGGACGTCCCCCCCGGGCGCCCGCCCGACGCGGCGGCGGCG
>JBOGHR010000008.1:0-2533 GCA_050744905.1 Acidimicrobiales bacterium | reverse complement strand
CCCCGCCTGTTCGCCCACTGGAAGCTCGTGCGACCCGACGGCTGGGCGATGGGAGCCGGATGAGCGGAGACGTTCACGTCCGGTTCTGCGAGAGCCGGGGGGTGCGATTCCCCCCGGCCACTCACCTCGTCGTCGTGTGTACCACTCGGGAACGGGCCGAGCAGGCTCGGGACCTGGCAATGGCCACCCTGGCCCCCCTCGGGCTGCGTCTGCATCCCGACAAGACCAGGATCGTGTGCCTGCGCCACGGGGACGAGGGGTTCGACTTCTTGGGGTTCCACCACAGGATGGTGGAATCGTGGAAGCGCAAGGGCCGCTACTACCTCAACAAGTGGCCCTCGCCCCGGGCCATGGCCTCTATCAGGGCCAAGGTCCGGGACCGCACTCCTCGTGGCTATGCCGGTCGTGACCTGGCTGTCGTCGTCGCCGAGCTCAACCCCGTGCTGCGGGGTTGGGGGGCGTACTACCGCTACGGAAACTCGTCGCGGAAGTTCAACACGGTCGACAGCTTCGTCCACGAGCGGCTGGCCAAGCTCGCCAGCGTCAAGCACGGGATGTCCGGGCGCAACTGGACCACCCGCTTCACCTATGGGTGGCTCACCGACCTCGGCATCTACCGGCTGACGGGCACGGTTCGCTACTGGTCTGCGCATGCCTGACGGTCAACGGTGTCGGAGAGCCGTGTGCGGGAGAACCGCATGCACGGTTCGATAGGGGCCGCTGGCGAGGCTGCCCGTCGCTGAGGAAGCGCCACGAAGGGCGAGAAAGCGTGAGCCCCGCGCCCGGCGCCAGCGGCGAGGACCAGACCAGCGGCCTACCTCACCAGGGCCTGTGAATGAGCAGGTCACCGTCGTTACTCCGGACGGGTCAGGACCAGGCGACCTGGGCCTTTGCCCGCGTCGGATGCAACTTCCGAGGTTTGTCGTAGCGCATGGTGGTGCGAGGGTCGGCGTGGCTGGCCGCCCCCTGCACGTCGCGCACGTCGCGCAGGGGCACCCCGGCGTCTGAGGGCGGCGGTGATGAAGCTGTGCCGCAGGCTGTGGGGGCTGATGCGCTTCGTGATGCCGGCCCGGCGCGCCAAACGCTTGACCATGCGGTCCGCCGCGTAGCGATCCATCCGGGCACCCTTGGCGCCGACGAAGATGGGCCCCGCCGCCCGCTCGCCGAGGTAGAGGTCGAGCGCCCTCGAAGTGCGCAGTGCGAGGGGGATGACGGCGCGCCTGCCGCCCTTGGATCTTGAGGGTCCGGTGGCACCGCAGTAGCCGGCCAGGAAGCCGGCGATGGCGGCGCGGGTTTCGGTGGAGCCGTCGAAGGCGACGACGCTGGTGGTGGTGGTCATGGTTGGCTCCTCCTGCCAGTCCCTTGATGGGCTGGCAAGGTTCAGGGAACGCCCTGGGGTGAGCTACGGAGCGTCACCCAGGACCTGATAGCCGACGCCGAGGTCGGCTGCTCCATCGCGCAGCAGGTCCGAGTCAACGGTCACCACCAGCCCGCCTCTGACGATGAGCGCCACGGCCAGCGCCTCGGCGTTGAGCATGTTCAGCGATCGACGGACCGGCAGCGTGGCCATGACGGGTGCACTCGTGCGAAGGCTGACCAGGCCGATCCTGTCGGGGAGTCGCCGGACCGACTCCAGGGCGTCATCCCGGGCCGCGGGCCCGACCGCCTCCAGCCGGGAGGACAACGAGCCGGCACCGGACGCGGCCAGCAGGGCCCGAGCCAGCCGGTAGTACCAGCAACCGGTCGTGTACACGGCCTCGCCCGCCACGGCGTCGTGCACGGACAGCCGAGGCTGTGCCGGCCATCAGGCCTACCAACACGTGGTCGTCGACGACGACAGCCACTGCGGACGGGAACGGCTACTGGTCGCTGAGGTCGTCGTCGGTGGCGCTGATGGCGGCCACCGCCCGCTCGTAGCCGCCTTCGCGTACCCACGCCGCCACGACATCCCTCGCCTCCGGCGGCAATGGCACGGAAGCGCCGGACCAGGGCTCAGTGCGCAACTCCCCGGCAGCCTCAGCCACTTCCCGGGCACGGTCGACAGCGGCGACCGGTGCTGGGTCCGATCCGAGCCTCATCGACATGCGGGCATGGTACGTCCCGATGACGCCTGGACAGTCCGGGAGCGTTACCGAGCGCAGCTCCTCGTGCCGGATTCGGCGGTCCCACACGTAGGTGGTCAGGGCGCTAGGCGACCCGCCGGGCCCGGGCCGGGTCGGGCGGCCCGCAGCGGCCGGGGTGGAGGATGCTGCCCACCAGCTCGGCCCGTCCACCAGCCGGGGCCCGGGTTGCACCACGTAGGCGTCGGCGTCCAGCGCCCAGACCTGGGCCGCACCGGGCAGGCGGCCCTCGGCCACCAGTGCCCCGGCCAGCTCCACGGCCGGCTCCAGGTGGTAGCCGCACGGTGCCACCAGCACCACCTCGGCCCCCGCACCGTCTACCTGCTCCCAGCCGAGCCGGCGCGACCGGCCGCCCCGGTCGTGCAGGACGGGGCGCCCGCCGCCGGCCGCCACCAGGTCGGGGACCCAGTGGC
>JBOGHR010000007.1:0-1994 GCA_050744905.1 Acidimicrobiales bacterium | reverse complement strand
CGGGCGGGCGGGGGCGGCGTGCTCCTGCGGGCGCCCCTGCGCCTCGAGCGGGACGGGCGCCGGGCCGTGCTCGAGCGCGCCCTGTGCCGCTTCAGCGCCGGCGGGGAGGCCGGCGTCGGCTGGTCCGAACGGGTCGTGCCGGTCGCCGGCTGAGCGCCGACAACGTGAAGCACGGACGGTCACGGTCCGTCAGTCGCAGGTAGGCGCCATGCGAGGAACTGGTTCGCGCAGCCGAAGGGTGCAGAGGTCGCCGCGCCGGATGTCGGCCACCCGCTCGATCAGCCAGGTCCAGGTCGTCGTGGACGGAGAGGTGGCGCCCCGACAGGGCATCGCCTCCGCCCGCCGCCAAGCGGACGATGAGCTCGGCCGCCTGCTCCGGGCACGCTGCCCGCCGCCCGCTCAGCTCCTGGCGCAGCCAGTCGGCCACCTCGGCCTGGGCGGACCCGGGGAGAGCCTCGTGCGCGAGCACAGCCTCGGTGAGGCCGACGGCGTGCAGGCCGGGGTGGACGCTCAGCACGACGACGCCTTCCCGCTTGGTCTCGGCGGCAAGGTTCTCGGTGAACTTGACGACCGCGCCCTTGGACACGGCGTAGGCGGAGACGTTCGGCCAGCGGTAGACGCCGGCTTCGCTCGTGACGTTGATGACCCGACCGCCTCCCCTCTCGATCATGTCGGAGAGCACGAGGCGCGTGCAGACGAGCACGCCCTTCAAGTTGATCTCGACCGTTCGCCACCACTGGTCGAGGTCGACCTCCCAAGCTCGGCCGATGGGGCCGGCGACGCCGGCGTTGTTGACGAGGACGTCAACGGGGCCGAGGCGCTCCCGGAGCGATCCGATGGCCTCGGCCGTCGAGCGCTCGTCGCTCACGTCGGCGACCGCCGCCGCGGTCCCGCCTGCTTCCTCGAGGAGGGGAACGGGCGCCGCGCCGCGCTGGTCGCCGTCGTGCTCAGCCTCCACCACGCCGCCCGGCTCCATCTCTCGGTCGCCGGCGGCTGGTTCCACCGCGCCAAGCGGCTGCTGGACGAGGAGCCCGAGGGACCCGAGCACGGCTTCTTTTTCTGGGCCGCCACGATGTCCTCGATCGCCACCGGCGATCACGCCGCCGCCGTCGACCACGCCCGCACGGCCTACGAGATCGGCCGCCGGTTCGGGGTGCCCGACCTCCAGGCCCTGGGCCTGGTCTTCCAGGGCTACGTCCTCGTGCGCCGGGGCCAGCTGGCGGAGGGACAGGCGCTGATGGACGAGGGCATGACGTGGGCGGTGGGCGGCGAGCTGTCGCCACTCCCGAGCGCGCTCATCTTCTGCCGGACGATCGCCACCTGCTACGAGCTGGGGGACTACCGGCGGGCGAGGGAGTGGATGGACGCGGTGGCGGACTGCTTCGAGCGCACCGGGACTGGATGGTCCCCGGGGATTGCGAGGCCCACCGGGCCGGCGTCCTGGTGGGGAGCGGGGCGTGGTCGGAGGGAGAGCTCGAGGCCCGTCGGGCCTGCGCGCGGATCGAGGGTGTGGACCTGACCCACGTCGGTCTGGCCTTCCACGCTACTGCTCTGAACCCTGATATTGCAGCCGCATAGGACATTGCCGGCCGATTGACGCGACAAGTGCCCCACCACCTGGGAGGATGCGAAGCGAGAAGACACCGCATCTCCAGACAGAGGAGCACCTGACGGGTGAACACTACCGCGCTGGCATTCGAACTTGATGACCCGGTGGCACGCCGGCCGTTTCCGGCGGTGGCTCATCCGCTCGTCGAAGCTGGCGAGGACTCGGTGACGGGGGTGGCCGGGATCGTTTTGTGGGGCGAACTGCTCGATCATCTCGGCCTGGTGGGCGAGTGCGACCGGCGGGCGCTGCGCCCCATCGGCCCGGGTGGCTACACCGGCGGGGAGTGCTACCGGGCCGTGGTCGAGACCCAGCTGGCCGGCGGGGACTTTCTGTCGGATCGCTCCCTGCTGGCCGACGAGGCCACCCAGCGCCTGCGCGGTGAACA
>JBOGHR010000006.1:0-4534 GCA_050744905.1 Acidimicrobiales bacterium | reverse complement strand
GGTGCGGGGCGCCCGGGCCACGGCGGCCAGGGTGGCGGCGGTGAGGAGGTCGGGGCCGGCGGGGCCGAGCCCACCCACCACCACCCGGGGGGTCACGGCCCGGGCGTGGGCTCGGGCAGGGGCGGGGCGGTGGTCGTGGGCTCGTCGAGGAGCTTGGGGGCCCTCACGCCCGGGTTGGGCCCTTCCTTCACGAAGCTGCCGTAGCGGGGGTTGACCTCGATGGTGGCGTCGGCCAGCGCCTCGGTCACGAACCGCTGCACCGGGTCGGGCCGGGACGACTGGAGGTTCTCCCGGATCCGTGGGGCGGCCTCCTCCAGCGCCACCACCTTGCGCTCGAGCACCTCGATGAGGTGGTAGCCGAACTGGGTCCGCACCGGGTCGCTGACCTGGCCGGGCTGGAGCGCCTCCATGGCCGCCTCGAACTCGGGGACCAGGCTGCCCTTGGCCACGCAGCCCAGGTCGCCGCCCTGCTGGGCGCTGCCGTTGGGCACCTGGTTGTCGGTGGACTCGGCCCGGGCCAGGTCGGCGAAGCTCTCGCCGGCGGCGATGCGAGCCTTGAGCTCGGCCGCCTTGGCCTCGGAGTCGACCAGGATGTGGCGGACGCAGGTCTGGGAGAAGGCGTCGGGGTTCTCCTCGTAGAAGCTGCGGACGGCCTCGTCGTCCACCGCCGCCTCCCCGAGGGCCTCGCCCAGCGCCGAGACCTCGGAGAATATCCGCACCAGGTCACGGCGGTAGGCCGCCGGGAAGGCCCGGAACACGTCCCGGCCGTACGACTCCTCCAGCTCCCGCTCGGTCTGGCGGCGCTGCTCGGCGGTGACGGTGATGCCCCGGCGCACGGCCTCCTGGTGGATGAGCTCGAAGCCGATGCGCCGGTCGAGCACGGCGGCCACGAACACGGTGTTGAACGTGTCGCGGCCCTCGCCCAGGGCCCGCTCACCGCCCCGGCTGGCGAAGCCCTGGTCCACCTGCTCCAGGTACTCCTCGTTGCCCAGGATGGCCTCCAGCTCCCGGTTGAGCTCGGCCTGGGTGATGCGCTCGCCGTTCACCTCGGCGGCGTAGGTCTCGAACACGCTGCACCCGGACACCACGGCCAGGGCGGCGACGGCGAGCCCGGCCAGGCGGGCCATGCGGCCCCCTGGCCGCGCCGGCGGGGCCGTTCCGGTGGGGCGAGCGCTCACGGGCAGCGATCCTACGTGGTGGTCCCCGCCGGCGGGCCCTCGTCCCCGGGCGGCACGAGCGTCCCCAGCAGGGCGAGGACGGCCTCCACCGGCTGGGCGCCGCGCGCCAGGGGGACGACGAGCTGGCCCAGGTCCTCCTTGTGGACGGCTCGGGGGAACAGGCGGCGCAGGCGGATGGCCTGGCTGGCCTTGAGGGCCAGGGGGCCCAGCCGGATGACGTCGCGCGCCACGTTGACCTCCCGCACGCCGGTGCGCGCGCACTCGGCCCGCAGGCGCCCGACGGCGAGCAGGGCCTCGGCCGGCGGCGGCACGGGGCCGTAGCGGTCCAGCCACTCGGCCCGGATGTCGTCCACCTCGGCCCGGGACGTCACCGTCGACAGGCGCCGGTAGGCCTCCAGGCGCAGGTCCTCGCGGGCCACGTAGCCGGGCGGCAGGTGGGCCGCCACCGGCAGGTCGAGCTTGACCTCGGCCGGCTCCCGGGGCGTCTCCCCCTTGAGCTCGGCCACCGCCTCGCTCACCAGCTGGACGTACAGGTCGTAGCCCACCGCCGCGATGTGTCCGGTCTGGTCCGCGCCCAGCAGGTTGCCGGCCCCCCGGATCTCCAGGTCCCGCATGGCGATCTTGAACCCCGAGCCCAGCTCGGTGTGCTCGCCGATCGTCCTCAGCCGCTCGTAGGCCTGCTCCGACAGCGAGCGGTCGGGCGGCAGGAACAGGTAGGCGTAGGCACGCGAGCCGGCCCGGCCCACCCGCCCCCGGAGCTGGTGGAGCTGGCCCAGGCCGAGCAGGTCGGCCCGGTCGACGACCAGGGTGTTCACCGTCGGCATGTCGATGCCCGACTCGATGATCGTGGTGCACACGAGCACGTCGAAGGCGCCCTCCCAGAAGTCCAGCACGACCCGCTCCAGCGTCCCCTCGTCCATCTGGCCGTGGGCCACCGCTATGCGGGCCTCGGGCACCAGGTGGCGCAGGTCGCGGGCCACGTGCTCGATGTCGGCCACCCGGTTGTGCACGAAGAACGCCTGGCCCTCGCGCAGCAGCTCGCGGCGGACGGCCTCGGCCACCGCCCGCTCGTCGTACTCGCCGACGTAGGTCAGGATGGGCTGGCGGTCGGCGGGCGGCGTGTTGAGCAGGGTCAGGTCGCGGATGCCGGTGAGGCTCATCTCCAGCGTGCGGGGGATGGGGGTGGCGGTGAGGGTGAGCACGTCCACGTCGGCCCGCAGCTTCTTGACGGCCTCCTTGTGGGTGACGCCGAAGCGCTGCTCCTCGTCCACCACCAGCAGGCCCAGGTCCTTGAACGCCACGTCGCCGCTGAGCAGGCGGTGGGTCCCGATGACCACGTCCACCGACCCGTCCCGCAGCCCGTCCGCCACCTTCTTGGCCTGGGGGCCGGTGAGGAAGCGGGAGAGGACCTCCACCCGCACCGGGTACCCGGCGAAGCGGTCGGAGAAGGTGGCGAAGTGCTGCTGGGCCAGCAGGGTGGTGGGCACCAGCACGGCCGCCTGCTTGCCGTCCTGCACCGCCTTGAACACCGCCCGCAGCGCCACCTCGGTCTTGCCGAAGCCGACGTCGCCGCACACCAGGCGGTCCATGGGGGCGGGCTCCTCCATGTCGGCCTTCACCTCGGCGATGGCCCTGAGCTGGTCGGGAGTCTCGGTGTAGGCGAAGGCGTCCTCCAGCTCGTGCTGCCAGGGGGTGTCGGGCTCGAAGGCGTGGCCCGCGGTGGTGACCCGGCGCCGGTACAGGACGATGAGCTCCTGGGCGATCTCGCGCGCCGCCGAGCGGACCTTGGCCTTGCTGCGCTGCCAGTCGGCCCCGCCCAGCTTGTGGAGGGTGGGCGACTCGCAGCCGGTGTAGGGACGCACCAGGTCGATCTGGTCGGACGGGACGTAGAGGCGGTCGCCGCCCCGGTACTCGAGCAGCAGGTAGTCCCGCTCGGCGCCGCCCATCGACCGCTTCACCATGCCGCCGTAGCGGGCCACGCCGTGTGCGTGGTGGACCACGTGGTCGCCGGGCGCCAGGTCGTCGAAGAAGCCCTCGGTGGCCCGGGGCCGGGGGCGGGGGCGGCGGTGGGCGCGGCGGCGGCCGGTGACGTCGCTCTCGCCCAGCACGGCCAGCTTGATCGACGGCAGCACGAAGCCCCGCTCCAGGGGGGCCACCACCACCTCGACCCCGCCCACCGCCTCTTCGCGCAGCCGGGAGGCGATGCGCGCCGCGCTGCCCTCCCCGTCGGCGGCGACGACCACCCGGAACCCGTCGGCCGCCAGGTCGGCGAGCTGCTTGGCCAGCCGCGACCCGTCGCCCACCACCGGGTCCCAGCCCGTCGCCGCCACCGCCGGCGTGCCGGGGCCCTCGGCGGCGCCGGTGACCGACCACACCGGTGCGGTGGTGTGGGCCAGCAGGCGGTCGAAGGGGAGGTGCAGCCGGGGGAAGGCCCGCTCGCCGGCGCCCCAGATGCCGGCCAGGGTGCCGGCCAGGGCGGCCTCCTCGTCCAGCAGCTCGGCCGCCCGGTCCCGCATGCGGCGGGGCTCGACGAGCAGGACCTGGGCGTCGGGGCCCACCAGGTCGGGCAGCAGGTGCTCCCCCTCGGTGAGCCAGGGCAGCCACGACTCCATGCCGTCGAAGACCAGGCCCTCGGCCAGCCGCTCCCACTGCTCGCGCCCCCACGGCTCGGCGCCCACCAGCCGGGCCGCCCGCTCCCGGACCTCGGGGGTGGGCAGCAGCTCCCGGCAGGCGAAGACCTCCACCCGCTCCACGTCGGCCACCGAGCGCTGGTCGGCGACGGCGAAGTGGGTGAGGCGGTCGACCTCGTCGCCCCACAGGTCGATGCGCACGGGCCCGTCGGCGGTGGACGGGAACACGTCCACGATGGAGCCCCGCACCGCCACCTCGCCCCGGTGCTCCACCTGGTACTCCCGCCGGTAGCCGGCGCCCACCAGGCGGGCGACCAGCTCGTCGGTGTCGACCCGGTCGCCAGGAGCCAGCACGACGGGCTCGGCCTCCTCCACGTGGGGCCCGAGGCGCTGGACCAGCGCCTTCACCGGCGCCACCAGGACCCGGGGCGCCCGGGCCGGGTTGCGCAGCCGCCACATGGCCCGCAGCCGCCGGCCCATGGTCTCCACGCTGGGGCTCACCCGCTCGAACGGCAGCGTCTCCCACGCCGGGAAGGCGTCGACCTGGTCGTCGCCCAGGAAGGCCCGCAGGTCGGCGGCCAGGCGCTCGGCGTCGGTGGTCGTGGGCGTGGCGACCACCAGGGGGTGGCGGTCCGACAGAATGGCCAGGCCGGCGACGGTGAAGGCCCGCGCCGGCTGGGGGACGGCCAGCACCGCCGTCCCTCGCCCCGCCACCGCGGCTAGGGC
>JBOGHR010000005.1:0-11714 GCA_050744905.1 Acidimicrobiales bacterium | reverse complement strand
GCGCTGGTGCTGCCGCTGTGGCGGCCGGTGGCCGTGGTGGCGTGGCGCGACGGCCTCGGCGGGGTGCGGGCCAACGGCTACGCGGCGAGCGGGGCGTGGAACGCCTGGGAGTGGTGGCGGGAGGGCTGACGGCGGTCGCGGCCGGGGGGTGCTGGGCTACAGTGACCGTCCCGTCCGTCCCGCGGGCGGGGCCACGTCGGAGTGGCGGAATAGGCAGACGCGCTAGCTTGAGGGGCTAGTGCCCGCAAGGGCGTGGGGGTTCAAGTCCCCCCTCCGACACGCTGAGGTTGGCGCGAAAGCCCTGGTCAGAGGGGGTGCGGCGAGGCCGGCGGGGTGGCACAGAGGGCCATTTGTCATCGATTTGTCATCAGCGCTGCCGAGACTGCAGTCAGCCGCTCGTCGACGTTCGCGTGCTGGCCACTCCTCCAGCAGCGGTGTGTTGAGCGAGAATCAGTACTGCGAGCACCAGAGGATCCAGTGAGGAGAGAGCCACAGTGCTTGTTCTCGTCAATCCTGAGTATCCACAGCGACGTAAGTCGTGGTTTGGAATCGGGCCTGACCCGCTCATTGCAGACCGGCGTCCGAGCATCATCTTCTGGCCATGCGTGATGCTGCTTCTTCCTGTAGTGGCCGTTGCGTCGGGAACCGACGGAGACCTTCCCACGGGGATCTTGATACTCACGCTATTCGCAATTGGCGCTGCAGTTGTGGCAGGAGTCTGGACACGCGCAGAACGCGCGGCAGCTTGGGTTGTAGTTCCCAACATGGGGATCTTTGGATCTCGATCGGCGGACCTGTACGGTAGGATTCTCGCAGCGCGCGACGCCGGACTTCGCTTTCGAGCCCTTCTCGCCGATAGACCAGCTGTTGGTGAGCTGGCCCAGATGACGGAAAAGGATGTCGCCGTCGCCCTCTGGCTTGCAGTAGCTCGACTTACGGAGATCCAAGCGCTCGAGGCGCAGGCCCTGGCGATGGGCTCCACCCCCGGAGGAACGTCAAAGACTGCATACCGCAGGGCTCTCGAAGAGCGATTACCGGCTCTCGCGGAGCCGATCGACACATCTACCGCGCAGGTGATTCAACTAGCAGAGTTGGCCGAGGAGGTGGTGTACTCAGAGGCACTGGCTTTGGCGGTGACACCGACGGTCGACGTGGCGGCTCCGAGTGGAGCGGATCTTCACGCCAAGAGCTCGATGGAGGATGCGGCCAGGATCCTATCCACTTGGGCAAGCGCCTGGAAGGAGCTCGACGTTAGATTGCGGGCAATTGCGATCGACCTTGAGTGTGAGAAGAACGACATGCCTCCGAGGTCAACTCCGACAGGACCTCTGCCGTTGGTTCCCGGTCCGCCTGCCGCCGTGCCCACAAGGGACGGTCTGCGTCCCGTTGTGACAGGTGAGCACACAGGTCGAGGGCTGGGCTGCTTGGTTGGCGCGCTCGTATGGGCGGGGCTCTTAACTGTCACTATGCTTGGCAGTGAGTCGAATTCGGACGATCCGCTATTCCTCTGGTTTCTGATGGCTGGTATCCCGCTAATTGTTGCGTGGAATGAGTGGTCGAAACCACCCGAGCAGAAGCACATCGAAGCGACGACGCCTTGTCCCTACTGCCGCCGGGCTGTCGCGTCGCTCCTACCTCGCCCAAACGCCAAAGGCCAGCGCTTTAGATGCGAACTATGCCAACGGAAGTTCTGACATACCAGGGGCCGTTCGCCGAGATCACAGCCGCTCGAGTTGAGCGCTGGCGGGATCGATGGGAGCTGCGTGGCATCCTTCGCGAGACGAGTAGCTGTCGTCCCTCAGCCCCTGCCGAAGATCCGTTGCGCAACTCGCTCAGCAGCATCACTCTGCATGGGCGGCGTCACGTGGGTGTAAATCTCCCGGGTCACGAAGGTGCTCGAGTGGTTGAGCCGGTGGCTTACGACCTTGATGTCAATGCCCTCGTGGAGAGCGAGGGTCGCCCAGGTGTGGCGTAAGCCGTGGAGTGTCAACTTCGGCAGGGGGACAGGGGCGCACAAGCGGTTGTACTGCTCCTGCTTGCGGAGGAACTCCCGGCTGAAGCGGTCGGGGTCGTAGACGGTGCCGTCCGGTCGGCAGAAGACGTAGCCGCCGTCGAGGTAGCCGGGGCCGACGTGGAGGCGCTCTTCGTTCTGCTGGGCTCGCCACCGCCGGAGCATCGCCACGGTGTTCGAGTCGAGGGCGACCATGTGGCCCCGCTTGGTCTTCGGCAACTCCTTGACGACGATCACGTGGTCGATCGACGTGACCTGGCGAGATGACTGCCGTTCCACGGTCGAGGTCGACGTCGGCCCAGCGCAGGCCGAGGCACTCCCCGCGCCGACACCCCGTGGTGGCCACGAAGATCCACGGCGCGAAGTATCGGTTGTCGGCGACGAAGGCCAGGAAGGCGCCGAGCTGCTCGGCCGTCCAGGTCGTGCGCTGACCGCGCCTCGTCGACCCGACGGGCGGGGGAGTGGCGGCGTCGGCCACGTTGCGGGCGACGCGATTCCAGCGCATGGCGTCCTTCATGGCGGCGTGGAGGATCGAGTGGACGTACCGCACCGTCCTTGGGTTGAGCCCGGCCGGCGGCACCCGCTGCGCCGGCGGGCTCTGGCGGCGACGGAGGAGGGCGGCGACGGCGTGGCGGGTGATGCCCGCCTCGCTCGGGAAGGCCTCGGCGACGCCGGCGGCGACAGCCGTCCACTTCAGCCCGGTCGCCCGGAGCTGGTCGACCAGGTCGCCGACCCCGGCTGGGTGGATGCGCTTTGGCGGTGTCGCCGGGCGGCGACCCGACTCGAGCAGCGCCCGGTACATGGCCGTGAGGTCGAGGGGCGTCAGCTGCTGGAGCAGGATGCCGCCGATGTGCGGGACGACGTGGAGGCGGACGTAGCGCCGGTAGGACCGGTAGGTGCTTTCCTCCAGCGTCGGCGGCGCCTGGGTCGGCAGCCACTCCTCTTCGAGGAACTCCCGCACCGTCACCCGCTCCGGTCGTACCCACGTGCCCTGCTGAAGCGAGCTAATCGCCGCGATGCGGGCCGCCTCGGCCTCCCGCCGGGTGCGGAAGCCACCCTTGCTGACCTGGCGGCGGTCGCCTCCACCATCGGTGACGTACACGTAGTAGGTCCACGTGGTCCCTCGCTTGCGGACGTTGCCTCGGCTACTCATCGTCGGCCTCCTGCGCATCGGTGGCGGGCGCACGGCGGCGCCGCCGGGCTGCGGGGCGGCGCTGGGCCGCGAGGTCGTCCACGACCTGCGGGTCGAGGAAGGCACCGGGACGGTAGTTGTTGAAGGCGGCCAGGGCGTCGGCCAGGCCGCGGAGGTTCTCGGCGAACGTGACCACGTCCTCCCCCCGGCGGGGGGCACCGCGCATGCGGCGGGCGGCGAGTCCGTGGAAGGCGGCAGCCAGGACGTCCTCCGGCAGGAGGGGCGTCCGGCTCCTGGCGCCGGCGAGCACGGCGAGGTGGTCGTCGGCGTCGAGGGAGTCGCCGGGCGGGGCTTCGACCGCCGTCCGCAGCACGTGCTCCCAGTTGGCGACGCGCTCGGCGAGGACGCCGAAGTTGCCACGGTGGCCGAGGGCCAGCACCAGCAGGTACTCCCAGGGGAGCCCGCCCTCGGCGTCGTCCGTCACCAGCTGGCCCTCGCCGTCGTCGGGCGGCAGGAAGAAGAACAGCACGGGCAGGTCGAACGTGCGGGCCAGCGCCACCAGCTCGTTGGCCGTGAACTGGCGGACCCGCTGACCGGCGACCGACCCCTCGGCTTGGGCGACCGTGGCCTGGCTCCACCTCGAGCCGGTGAACTTGCTGAGCCGCTCAGCGACGTCGGTCTGCGTCAGCCCCCGTAGTTCCCGGGCCCGAGCGAGGTTGTGGGCCACGACCTGGCTGGCGCTCCAGCTTCGGTCGGCTTGCGCTCGGGCTCTCGCCACTGGGCCTCCGTCTCAGATGGGGGACAGGCGGTCGGCGGCCTGGTGTTGCGCCGTCCGCGCCTACATTCCATCATGTTATGAGGCATTACGCTAGCGTAATCTTCTGACCGTGCCGGAGGTGGCGATGACCTACGACGATCTTCCTCCCTTCCTGCGAGTCGAGCAGGCCATGGAGTTGCTGCAGCTGGGCCGGTCGCAGCTCTACGCGCTGACCAGCCGGTGGCTGGAGACCGGAGGGAAGGAGGGCATCCCGGTCGTGAAGTTCGGCCGTTGCCTGCGCATCCCCACGGCCGCCGTCCTCCGGATGGCGCTCATCGTGCCGGACCCGGCTGACGACACCGATGCCGCCTGAGGTCCTGATCGAGCACCGCTACCCGGCGGCCCTGGCCTTCCTGCGCGCCCACGGGCCGCAGGCCCTGGCCGTCCTGCACGACTTGTTGGCCCGGGCCGAGCGCCGAGACGAGGCGCTCGTGGCCCGGGCCAGCACCCGCGAGATCGCCGACCGGCTCCAGTTCCTGTCGAAGGACACGGTCCACCGCACGCTGCGCCAGCTGGCCCGCGGCGGCGTCGTCGAGGTGCTCGACCGCCGATCCGGCTCGTCCTTCGTACCGACGACCTACGTCCTCCACCTCGCCGACTCCGGCATCACCGTCCTCCGCGACGGCCGATCCGCCTGACCCCCCGAGGCAACCCCGATGACCCAGCCGACCGCAGCCCACCTGTCGCACATCCGGACAGACGAGTGCACGCGCTCGTGCGGGACGCGGCCGTGACCGCCCGCACCACCACGCTCAAGGGCGCCGACGCCGGCCGCTACTACGTGGAGGACCAGCTCGGCTACTACCTGGACCGGGGCGAGCCACCCGGGCGGTGGATGGGTAGGGGAGCGGAGCACCTCGGACTTGCCGGCGAGGTGGACGAGGACGCCTTCCTCGACCTCATGGCCGGCATGGACCCCGGGCGCGGGGAGCTGCTCGGCACGCGCCATACCGAGCGCACCGTGCGCGGCTACGACGTGACGTGTTCGGCGCCCAAGTCGGTCTCGGTGTTGTGGGCCGTCGGCGACGACGCCGTGCGCGAGCAGGTCCTGGCCGGCCACGACGCGGCGGTGACCGGGGTCGTCGACTGGATCGACCGCCACGCCCACTGCCGCTACCGGGTGGCCGGCGAGGTGCGGGTGTTCGACGCCGAGGGCGTCGTGGCGGCGCTGTTCCGCCAGCACACCAGCCGGGCGCTGGACCCGCAGGTGCACACGCACGCCGTCATCGTAAACCGGGTCCTCGCGCCAGACGGTCGGTGGCTGGCCCTCGACGCCCGGACCATCAAGCGGGACCAGCGCAGCCTCAGCGCGCTCTACCACGCCGGGCTGCGGGCCGAGCTGACGCAGCGCCTCGGCGTGCGGTGGCGGGAGCCGGCCTACGGGATCGCCGAGATCGCCGGCGTGCCCGACGACGTGCTGGCCGAGTTCTCCCAGCGGTCGGAGGCGGTGGAGGCCCGCATCGAGGAGAAGCTGGAGCGCTTCACCGAAACCTTCGAGCGCGACCCGACGCCGCGGGAGCGATGGACGCTGGAGCGGGAGGCCGTGCTCGACAGCCGCCCGGCCAAGACCGAGTCCGACCCGGCGTCACTGGAGCGCGAGTGGCTCGGCCGGCTGGCCGGCCTCGACCTGACCCCTGAGGGCTGGTCGCCGGCGCCGTGGAGGTCGAGGCCGGCATCGACCATCTCGACCGTGCCGCCGAGGCCGACCTGGTGAACCGGGCCCTCGTCTCGCTGGCCGAGCGGCAGTCCACCTGGCGGGTCGCCGAGCTGGTGCGCGAGCTGGCCGCCGCCGTGCCGACGTCGCTGTCGGTGCCGGCCGCCGAGCTGGCCCCCTGGCTCGACCGCGTCGCTGACCAGGTCGTGGCCACGCGCATGGTCGACCTGTCCCGGCCCGTGGCCGACGGCGTCGAGCTGCGCCTCGACGGCCGTCCCGTCACCGAGGGGGCAGTCGACCGGGTGCTGACACTTCCCGCCGTCCTGGCCGAGGAGGAGCGGGTAGTGGCCCTGGCCGAACGCCGAACCGCCGCCGGTGGGGACGACCACGCCGTCGCCGCCACGGACGAGCTCGACGCTCCCCAGCAGGCGCTGGCCGGGGCGGTGGCGGGGGAGCGGGCGCTGGTGCTGGCGGTGGGGCCCGCCGGCACGGGGAAGACCTCGGCTCTGCGCCGGCCGTCGACCAGCTGCGCCGGGAAGGGCGGGCCGTGTTCGGCGTGGCCCCGTCGGCCGCCGCCGCCGAGGTCCTCGGCTCGGACGCCGGCGTGGACGCCGACACCATCGACAAGCTCCTGGTGGAGCACGCCCTCGACCGCCCGCCAGATCACCGTTACGCCCTGCCGGCCGGGGCGACGGTCATCGTCGACGAGGCCGCGATGGTGTCGACCCCGCGGCTGGCCGAGCTCGTCGACCTGGCCGACCGGCACGGCTGGCGCCTCGCCCTGGTGGGCGACCCACTGCAGTTCTCGGCCGTCGGTCGCTCCGGCATGTTCGGCCACCTGGTCGACACCTTCGGCGCCATCGAGTTGGGCCGGGTCCACCGGTTCAACCACGAGTGGGAGCGCGAGGCCAGCCTCCGGCTGCGTCGGGGGGACAGCTCGGTCATCGACCTCTACGAGCAGCACGGCCGCCTGCACGGCGGTACCCCGCGGCAGATGCGGCGGGCGGTCGTCGAGCAGTGGTGGCGGGCGGTCGAGAACGGGGAATCGGCGTCGATGATGGCGCCCAGCAACGAAGCGGTCGTGGCCCTCAACCGGGCGGCGCAATGGCGCCGGGTCGAGGCCGGCCAGCTCGATGCCGACGGCCCGTCGCTGGAGGTGGGGCAGTACCGCCTCCACCCTGGCGACCTGGTGGCCACCCGCCAGAACGACCGCAAGCTCGTGACCAACCGCCACCTCATGGTCAAGAACCGCGACCGCTGGACCGTGGAAGTCGTCCACCGGGACGGCAGCCTGTCCGTGGCCGGCCGGACCGGGCGGGTGCGCTTGCCGGCGGCGTACGTGGCCAGCCACGTGGAGCTGGCCTATGCCGAGACCAGCCACGCCAACCAGGGGCGCACGGTGGACCGCTCGCTGCTCTACCTCGACGGGCCGACCGGGGCGAGCGGCGTCTACGTCCCGCTCACCCGGGGCCGCGAGTCCAACGACGCCTACGTGGGGGTACAAGGGCTGCAGACGCCGGCCGACGTGCTGGCCGAGGCGCTCAGCCGGACCTGGATCGACCGCCCGGCCGTCGCCGTGCGGGCCGAGCTGCGGGCCGCAGGACCGACGGGGGCCGGAAGCGACAGCGGGCGGCTCCTCGACGGCGCCGAACTGCGGCGGCTCATGGAGCGGTCGGCGGAGATCGGGCGGAGCCTGGCCAGTGCCAGCTACGAGCCGGACGCTCAGCGGCGGAGACTGGCCTGCCTGACAACCGAGCGGCAGGCCATGGACCGGTCCATCGCCCAGCACGAGGCCCAGCTCGATCAGGCCCGGCGCATCCTGGCCGAGCACGACCACCCGCTGGTGTGGCGCCTCCACCGGGCCGACGTCGAGGGCGCCCGCGCCGGGATCAAGTGGCTGCCGGACTCGATCCAGAGGGACCGGGCCGGGCTCTCGGCAACCGACGCGCAGATTGCTCAGGTGGAGTGCAATCTTGAGCGCGCCGCCCGGCTCGCCGCCCGGAAGCCGGAGCTCCTCGCCGAGCGCGCCATGATCGGCGATCAGCTGGGCGGGGACCTCCGGGCCCGTGGCGTGCGGGCGGCCACCGAGCCAGGCATCGTCGGGACGCTCGGCCCCAAGCCGGCAGGAGGGGCGGCCGAGGCGCTGTGGTGCGATGCCGCAGCGCACGTCTCGCAGCACGAGGCTGCCTTCGGCCATGCCGGCGACCGGCGCCTCGGGCCGGCGAACGTCGGGCTCGGGGATGACGCGTACGCGTCAAGCCATCAGGCGATGCGCGAGGCGGTGGAGCGGCTGGACCGGTCCCTCGGGCGTGGGCCGGAGATCGAGGTGCCCCATCGCTCGCTCGGGCTGTCGCTGTAGGCGACCGGGCGGCCCTCCGTGGAGGACTGTCGCACCCCGCTCGGATACTTGTAGTTGGCGGTGCCGTCCTTCGGACCCGCCCGGCTCGGGCGTCGGCCGAACATGCCGCCCCACGGTTTCGGCGGCTCTAGACGTTCGATGGTCCGCAGACCGCAGACAGCGGCCCGTTAGGCTGCCGCTGGTTGCCCCTGGGTCCAACCCCGTCGATGGCGAGCCCCCTATGATCGAACACGTGTTTGTGGGTGGTCGCCATGGTCAAGCCGCATCAGCTGTCCCTGCTCGAGGTTTCGGTGACGCTCGCTGAACTCACCCGTGATTCCGGCTCCGACTACGGCGAGGTGTTCACTCGTCGCTGGATCGTCGAGCTAATCCTCGACCTCGTCGGCTACACCGAGGACCAGGACCTCGGGGGTCAACGACTCGTCGAGCCCTCGTGTGGGACCGGCGCGTTCCTGGTTCCCGTCGTCGATCGCGTGATCGCCTCCTGCCGCCGGCACGGTCGAGAGCTGGACTCGATCGAGGGCGCCGTTCGGGCCTTCGACCTGCTCGACGTCAACGCGCAGCGGGCTCGGAAGGCGGCTGCACAGCGTCTGGAGGAGGCCGGGCTCGACCCGCCCTCGGCGGAGCGCATCTCGACGAGCTGGGTGACGACAGGGGACTTCCTGCTCGCCCAGCACGAGCCTGTCTCCGCCGACTACGTCGTCGGGAACCCGCCGTACATCCGCCTGGAGAACGTCGAGGCGGCGGTGATGGCCGAGTACAGACGCCGGTGCCCGACCATGCGCGGGAGGAGCGACATCTACGTTGGCTTCATCGAGCTCGGCCTCGACCTCCTGGCGCCGGAAGGCAAGCTGGGCTTCATCTGTGCCGACCGCTGGATGCGCAACCAGTACGGCGCCGACCTGCGGGCGCTGGTCGCCGGATCGTTCGCAGTCGATGCCGTGCTCACCATGCATGACGTCGAGGCCTTCGAGGATGAGGTATCGGCCTATCCGGCGATCGTCGTGCTCCGCAACGGCCCCCAGGCGAGCGCTGTCGTCGCCGACGCATCGAGCCGGTTCGGCGAGCCCGAGGCGGCGAAGCTGGCCCAGTGGGCCCGCCGGCCGCGGCGGCCGGTGCTGTCTACGCCCGGCCTCCAGGCCGCTCGCCTCGGTGAGTGGTTCAACGGGGGCGACCTCTGGCCTACGGGCAGCCCCGCTCAGCTTGCCTTGGTCGCACAGCTGGAGGCGAGGTTTCCGCCACTTGAGGACATCAGCACGGGAACAAAGGTCGGTATCGGCGTGGCCACCGGTTGCGACGACGTCTACATCACCTACGACCGAGACATTGTGGAGAGCGACCGGCTCCTGCCCCTTTTACAGGCAAGCGACATTACGAACGGCGCGCCGGCTTGGGCTGGCGGCTACCTGGTGAACCCCTGGGAGGGCGACGGCTTGGTCGACCTGGCGCGGTACCCACGGCTGCGCCGGTACCTCACCAGGAACGCTGCCCGGCTCCGCGAGCGACACACGGCGCGCAAGAACCTCGGCCAGTGGTACCGAACGATCGACCGCGTGCACCCCGACCTTCAGGCGAGGCCGAAGCTCGTGCTACCGGACATCAAGGCGGCGTCGCACCCGGTCCTCGACGATGGCCGCTACTACCCACACCACAACCTGTACTTCGTGACCAGCGACGAGTGGGATCTTGAGGTGCTCGGAGGCCTCCTTCTGTCGGACGTCGCAAACCTCTTCGTGGGGGCGTACTGCGTCAAGATGCGAGGCGGGTGCTACCGCTTCCAGGCCCAGTACCTGCGGCGGATCCGTGTGCCGGAGCCCCAAGCGGTGTCCGCGCGTGACCGGCGAGCGCTGAGATCCGCCTTCGTCTCAAGAGACGTTGAAGCTGCGACGGCAACTGCGTCGAGGCTGTACGGAATCCAGGATCTTCTCCAGGTCCCTTGACTCCACTCGAGCTTCGTTGACGCCACCGCCGATCGCACCCCGAACGCCGAAAACAGTCCTCCGCACGAATCCCTACTGCGCGCCGCTCCGCTCCATGTACGACCAGCTGAGCCGTGAAAGAGCGACGAGTTGGAACCAGATTGAGGATGCGTTTCTGGCGGCGATGTCATCGTTCGACGGCGGACTCCCCGCAGCCACCAGCGGGACCGATCAGGACAAAAAGCGCCAGAGCAAGGAGCTGAGCGCGGCCATCCAGAACGGCAAGGGGGACTGGTTCAACAACCTCCTTGCTGACCTGTTGGAGACGTGCTCGGGCATCGAGAGGCTGTATGTCCGTCGCCGGGTACCCGGCCTCATCATCCCCGAGCACAACCTGGACGGCGTGTACCCAGGCGACGAGACCCGGGAGATCGAGTTCCTCCTGGAAGCCAAGATGATGGGCACTCCGAAGCATGCCAACAGTCCGGGCGAGAAGTCTGCAGGGCGCGCCGGCTCCATGGATACGGGCAAGCGGGTCAAGGAGCTGGCCTTTAAGTCGATCGACCTGAAGGGGGAGGCGGCTCGCCGGCTCGCGATGGCCGGCATGGCGCCGACCAGCGGGGGCGCCGGCGGCGGAGACCTATCGACGTGGCTCCATGGAAGTCGGCCCCGCATCTACTTCTTCATGGCTGTGCGTGTGCTGAACGACACGGATCTGTCAGCTGTCGTGCGATGGGCAGAGACTGCTGCGCAGGTGGTCGATGCGGTCGGGCTGTACTGCTACGAGCCCGTGAATAAATCGTTCACGACGTACCGCCGTCGTGGCGGCGTTCCTACCGCATACGAACTCGAGCGGGTCCTCTACCGCGCCTGCATCGAGCTCCAGGGTCTGAAATCTGCGCCACCGCCGCCTATCCCTCATGACATCGAGCCGAGCGCCGCAGCGAAGGCAGACCTTCTCACCGACGAGGCGATGAAGGTTGAGCCGCCCGCTGGGGACCGAGGCGTCGACAACTAGGAGGTTGTGATGGCGGTGTTCGTCCGGTACCTCGTGCCGGTTCTGGCCAAGGTCGATCTGTCGTCCGGCCGCGTGACCCACGTGCACGTCGAGGACGAGGCCGTGGGTGAGGCCGATGACGTCCTTGTCATCGACGACCCCGACGTTTCAGCTGCGGATCGCGAACGTGCCATCGCGGTGGCGGCGGAGCAACCATGGCCAGCGTGGGAGTTCGGGGGGTAGAGGCGAGCCCCGCAATCTCGGATAGGGACGCCGCTCGTACAAAGAAGGAGAGACCGATGAGAACCACAGTGGACATCGACGACGCGACCTTGGCTGCCGCTGCGGCCGTACTCGGTACCTCAACCAAGGTGGACACCGTGAACCGTGCCCTGGCCGAGGTTGCGGCCAGGCCGCGTCGAGTCGCCGCAGCTGCCGGGCTGCGCACGGCGACGGACGATCTTGGGGATGCCGACACCATGCAGCGGGCGTGGTGATGAGGACCCACGGCCGGTTCGCCCCGGCGGCTCGCAGTCAGCTCCCGTGTCGGCGACCGGAATCCCGGCCGGCTGGATCATCCCGGCCGAGAGCGGCGACGGGCTCGCGCTCTGATGTCGGCGACACACCCGCCAAGGTGTGTCGTTTGTCATCACTTTGTCATCACTGCTCCGGAAAAATGCCCCGGAAAGGGCCATACGGCCTACGTTCCGCACGTCCGGTAGGGGCTTCGCCGTGAATTACGGGACAGCGAAGGCGATCTCGACCTCGGCGTTGAAGGGACGGACGGGGTTGTAGTTGTCCGGGGTCTGCCACGCAGCGCTGTGG
>JBOGHR010000004.1:0-3451 GCA_050744905.1 Acidimicrobiales bacterium | reverse complement strand
GCCAGGACCAGCTCGGTGGCCCCGGCCGCCCGCAGCTCCAGCCGGAGGCCGGCGGCGTGGAGGCGGCCGTCGAAGGTGTCGAGCACCGTGCAGCGCACGGGGCGGGCCGGGCCCACCTCGAAGCCGGCGCCCGCCAAGGCGTCGAGCACGCCGGACGGGGCCAGCGAGGCGGAGGTGAAGGCGGCGACGTCCACTCGATCAGGGGTGTCCGGCGGGCGGTCTGCTACCGCCGCCGGCCGGGGCTGGCGCATGCTGGAGGCCGTGACGACGGAGATCGAGCGGAAGTTCGTGGTGAGCGACCCACCGCCCGACGACGTGCTGGGCCCCGGCGTGCGTTTGCGCCAAGGGTACCTGGCCGAGGACGGCGACGTTCAGGTCCGCGTCCGCCTCGCCGGCGGGGCGGCGACGCTCACGGTCAAGGCCGGGAGCGGCCTGCGCCGCACCGAGGTCGAGGCGCCCATCGCCGTGGAGGCGGCCGAGGCCCTGTGGCCGTTCACCGCCGGCCGGCGGGTCGAGAAGGTGCGCCACCGGGTGGCGGTGGGCGCGCTGGTGGCCGACGTCGACGTGTACGAGGGCGCCCTCGACGGCCTGTGCACGGCCGAGGTCGAGTTCGCCTCCGAGGAGCAGGCCAGGGGCTTCGTGCCGCCGCCCTGGTTCGGCCGGGACGTGACCGGCGCGGCGGGCTGGGACAACGCCGCCCTGGCCCGCCACGGCCGGCCACGCTGAGGCACGGCGAGTGACTACCGGTCCTCGCCCGGGTCGCGGCGGGGCAGGGCGCGGGCCAGGGCCCGCCGGTGGAGCTCGGCCTGGCAGCACAGGCCGGCGCCGGTGGGCACCTTGGCCCACCGGCCGTCGGCGCCCAGCTCCCAGGCCAGGACGTCGTCGGCCAGGGCCAGGTCGAGGACCTCGCGCAGGCGCTCCTGGAGCTCGGGCGCCTCGACCGGCACGACGGCCTCGATGCGCCGCTCCAGGTTGCGCCGCATGAGGTCGGCCGACCCGATGAGGTAGCGCACGGGTCCCGACGCCTCGTCGCCGAAGGCGAAGATCCGCGAGTGCTCCAGGAAGCGGCCGACGACCGAGCGGACGCGCACGTTCTCCGACAGACCGGCCACGCCCGGCCGCAGGCAGCACATGCCCCGCACGACCAGGTCGACCGCCACGCCGGCGGCGGACGCCCGGTACAGGGCGTCGATCACCGGCTGGTCGACCAGGCTGTTGACCTTCATCCGGATGCGCCCGGGCCGGGGGCCGCTCGCCTCCAGCTCGATCAGCTCCACGATGCGGGCCCGCAGCTGGGTGGGCGCCAGCACGAACCGGGGGAGCAGCGGGGGGACCTTCACCCGGGCGAAGCGGCGCCCGCCGGTCGCCGGGTCACCGACCATCACGGCCAGGTTGAGCGACAGGTTGGAGATGTACGGGAAGGGGTGCCCGGGGTCGACGGCCAGGGGCGTGAGCACGGGGAAGACGTCGTCGAACACGGCGGCGAGGTCCTTGCGGTCGTCGTCGTCGAGGGAGTCCCACGCCGACAGGCGCACGCCGGCCCGGGCCAGAGCGGGGACGACCCCGTCGAGCCAGGCCCTGGCGTGGCGGGTCACCAGCCCGGTGAGCCGCTCGCGGATGGCCCCCAGCTGCTCGGCCGGCGTCAGCCCGTCGGGGGAGGCCGCCGCCACGCAGGCGGCCACCTGGTCGTTGAGGCCGGCCACCCGGACCTGGAAGAACTCGTCGACGTTGCCGGCCACGATGGCGAGGAACTTGGCCCGCTCCATCACCGGCTGCGACGCGTCCTCGGCCAGGGCGAGCACCCGCTCCTGGAAGTCGAGCAGCGACAGCTCGCGGTTGAGGTAGGGGACGGCGTCGACCTCCGGCGGGGGGACGGCCGCGGGCGCCTCGATCAGCTCGTCGAGGTGCCGCGCCGTCGTCTCCACGGTGGCCAACCTGCACCGCCGGCCGCCGCCGTTCCACCACGGCGAGGTGAACGCCGGGCGAACGTCCGGCGTCACGTGGGGCTCGCCGCCCGGCCCGGCGCCTGGCGCCGGATGCGCGAAACGCTTCCGTTTCGGAGCGATACGTGGTAGTTCTACAAGTGTCGCCCGCCGCCGAAAGGACAGCCGGTGAGAGCCCTGCGCAGCACCGACGGACCGCTCCACGAGGACCCGGTGATCCACGGCCGGCGGTGGTTCCTCCTCGGGATCATGTGCCTGTCGCTGGTGATGGTCGTCATGGCCGTGGCCGGCCTCAACGTCGCCCTGCCCAGCATGCAGCGCGACCTGGACGCCACGGCCAGCGCCCTCCAGTGGATCATCGACTCCTACGCGCTGGTGTTCGCCGCCCTGCTCCTGCCCGCCGGCGCCCTGGGCGACCGCTTCGGGCGTAAGCAGGCCCTCATGGTGGGACTGGTGGTGTTCGCCCTGGGATCGGTGGTGTCGGGGGTGGCGACGTCCTCGGGCCAGGTGGTGGTGGGCCGGGCCGTCACCGGCGTCGGGGCGGCCTTGGTGATGCCGGCCACCCTGTCGCTGATCGCCACCATCTTCCCGCCCCGCGAGCGGCGCAGGGCCATCGCCATGTGGGCCGGGTTCGCCGGGGCCGGCGGCGCCCTCGGGCCCATCGTGTCGGGCGCCCTGCTGGAGCGCTACTGGTGGGGGTCGGCCGTGCTGGTGAACGTTCCCGTGGTGCTCACCGTGCTCGTCGCCGTGGCCCTGTTCTCGCCCACGTCCCGCGATCCCCGGGCCACGCCCCTCGACCCGGCCGGTTCCCTGCTGTCGCTGGTCGGGTTGGGCGCGCTGGTGTTCGGGATCATCGAGGGGCCGGAGCGGGGCTGGACCAGCGCGCCGGTGACCGCCGCCTTCGCCGCCGCCGCCCTCGGCCTCGTCGCCTTCGTGGCGTGGGAGCGGAGGACGCGCCACCCCATGCTCCCCCTCGGGCTGTTCCGGGACCGGCGCATGAGCGTCGGCAGCGCAGTGGTCACCGTGGCGTTCTTCGTGATGTTCGGGCTCTTCTTCCTCTTCACGCTCTACCTCCAGTTCGTGCGGGGCTACTCGCCGCTCAGCGCCGGGCTGTCCACCCTCCCGCTGGCGCTGATGCTGGTGGCGGTGGCCCCCCGCAGCGCGGTGCTGGCCGAGCGGATGGGGACGGGCGCGGTGATGTCCGCCGGCTTCGCCCTGGTGGCCGCCGGCTTCGTCGTGCTGGCCCTGATCGGCCCCGCCACCCCGTACCCGGTCCTGGCCGTCGCCCTGGCCCTGCTGGGCGCCGGGATGAGCCTCACCGCCGCTCCGGCCACGGGCAGCATCATGAGCGCGGTGCCGTCGGCCAAGGCGGGCGTGGGCTCGGCCGTCAACGACACCACCCGGGAGCTGGGCGGCGCGCTGGGGATCGCCGTGCTGGGCAGCATCGTCTCGTCGACCTACCGGTCCTCCGTGGAGGTGGGCCGGCTGCCGGGTCCGCTGCAGGAGGT
>JBOGHR010000003.1:0-3445 GCA_050744905.1 Acidimicrobiales bacterium | reverse complement strand
GCGCTGAGCTGGGCGGCGTAGTCGGCCCAGGCGGCCTGGGCCTCGGTCTCGGGCTCGAAGGTGGCGGCGCCGATGTAGTTGCCTTGCTCGTCGTAGGCGTGCTCGCCGAAGTGCTCGCGGTACTCGGCCGCCACCTCGCCGCCCTCGGCCGCCTGCTTGATCGACAGGCTGATGCGCCGGCGCTGCAGGTCGATGTCGATGATCTTGACCCACAGCTCCTCGCCGGGGGTGACCACCTGCTCGGGCAGGTCGACGTGGTGGGCCGCCATCTCCGAGATGTGCACCAGCCCCTCGATGCCCTCGCCCACCTGAACGAACGCCCCGAACGGCACCAGCTTGGTGACCCGGCCGTAGACCAGCTCGCCCACCCGGTGGGCGTTGGCGAACTCCTGCCAGGGGTCCTGCTGGGTGGCCTTGAGGGAGAGGCTGATGCGCTCCTTGTCGAGGTCGACGTCGAGCACCTGGACGGTGATCTCGTCGCCCACCGCCACCACCGACGACGGGTGGTCGACGTGCTTCCACGACAGCTCCGACACGTGCACCAGGCCGTCCATGCCGCCCAGGTCCACGAAGGCGCCGAAGTTCACCACCGACGACACGGTGCCCTTGCGGACCTCGCCCGGCCGGAGGTTCTCCAGGAACTCCTCGCGCTGCTCCTTCTGGGTCTCCTCCAGCCACGCCCGGCGGGACAGCACCACGTTGTTGCGGTTCTTGTCCAGCTCGATGATCTTGGCCTCGAGGGACCGGCCCACGTAGGGCTGGAGGTCGCGCACCCGGCGCAGCTCCACCAGGGAGGCGGGCAGGAAGCCCCGCAGGCCGATGTCGACGATGAGGCCGCCCTTGACCACCTCGATGACCGGGCCGGACACCACCCCGCCCGACTCCTTGATCCGCTCGATGGTCCCCCACGCCCGCTCGTACTGGGCCCGCTTCTTGGACAGGACCAGCCGCCCCTCCTTGTCCTCCTTCTGGAGGACCAGGGCCTCGATCTCCTCGCCCAGCGACACGATCTCGCCGGGGTCGACGTCGTGGCGGATCGACAGCTCGCGGGCGGGGATGACCCCCTCGGACTTGAAGCCGATGTCGAGCAGCACCTCGTCCTTGTCCACCTTGACGACGGTGCCCTTCACGATGTCGCCGTCCTCGAACATGACGATGGTGCCGGCGATGGCGTCCTCGAACGACATGTCCCCCAGGTCATCCTGGGTGATCTGCTTGGGGGTGTACTTCCCCTCGTCGTCGAAGCTTCCCATGGCGCTCTCGGCGGGGGGCGCGGCGGCGGGGGTCTGGTCGGGCTGGTCGGACATGCGGTCGGTCGCTCTCTTTCCGGGCACACCACTCCCCGCGCTCGTCGCAGGGCGTGGTTGTGGAAAGGGTACTACCGCCCCGGGTCGAGCCGGCCGGCCGCCCCGGTCCCCCCGCGCCCGGCGAAGTCGCCGTATCAGCCGCCGGCCGCCCCCCTCTACCCGGTGGGCCGGCGGCGGCCGACCGGGCACCGTGGCCCGGTCCGCCCCCGGCCCGGCCGAGCAGTCCGATCCCGGGAGGTTCACCCATGTCCGACCACCTGTTGCGCGACGCCGCCGTGCGCGGCGTCTCCGACGTCTTCGTGCCCACCGTCGCCGAGCTGCACGAGGCGTTCTTCCGCCGCTCCACCGTGCGCGTCCTCGTCGTCGTCGACAGCGAGGTCTCCCTCACCGAGGGCCCCTCGGCGTTCGGCGTGGGCCGCGTGGTGCGCCTCCTGCGGGAGTCGACGGTGGGCTGCACGTCGTTCCGGGTCGACCTGGCCCGGCGCAACAACGCCCCGTTCAGCGTCAACGCCAGCCCGGCGCCCAACCAGCCCCGCTACGAGGGGTTCCGGTTCGACTCCCAGGACGGGGGCGCCCCGGCGCTCGACCGCTACGACCAGGTGTGGTGCTTCGGCTTCAAGCCCGGCAACGACGCCGGCCCCGACGCCAACATCACCGCGGCGTCGGCCATCGCCGCCAGCGACGCCGAGCTGGAGGCCCTCACCCGGTGGATGAACGACCGCCGGGGCGGCCTGCTGGCCATGGGCGACCACGACTACCTGGGCGCCTCCATGTGCCACCGCATCCCCCGGGTCCGCTCCATGCGCCGGTGGACCAACGCCCAGGGGGTGCCGCCCATCGGCGGCCAGTTCGACCCCGACACCGCCCTGCGCCACGACACCAACCAGCCGGCCACCCCGGCCCAGGAGTCGGGCGGCGCCCAGATCCCGTTCCTCAACCAGGAGGACGCCCGGCCCCAGGCCATCGACTGGGTGCCGTGGATCTCCCAGCAGGTGTCGATCTTCAGGGTCAACCAGCGCCCCCACCCCATCCTGTGCCACCCCACCCACGGGCCCATCGACGTGATGCCCGACCACCCCCACGAGGGCTGGAACTACGAGGACGACGAGATCGACCTCACCGCCGGCTACAGCTTCGGGGCCCTCTCCGGCGACGAGTACCCCATGGCCGGGCCCAGCCGGCCGGCGCCCATGGTCATCGCCCACGGCACCACCACGCCCAACCCGCCGTACAACCTGGAGAAGGGCCCGTCGCCCAAGAAGCGCTTCGCCATGGTGAGCGCCTACGACGGCCACCCGGCGGGCGTGGGCCGGGTCGTCACCGACACCACCTGGCACCACTGGTTCGACGAGAACATCACCGCCATCGAGGCGGCGGGCGGGGCCAACTGGGACAAGATCAGCCGCTACTTCCTCAACGTGGCCACCTGGCTGGCGCCCCCGGGCCGGCGCGACTGGTGCATCGTCTTCGAGGCCATCAAGGCCCAGTTCACCTACCTCGGCTTCCAGGAGCTCCGGCGGGGGGCCGGCGTGTTCGAGCTGGGCCGGTCGCTGCACGTGCACCTGTCCCGCTACCTGGGCCCGTGCTGGGTGACGAGCTGGGTCTTCGACCGGCTGGCCGTCGTCGACGACGACATCTGGGCCTACCTCAAGGACAAGCTGTTCTGGAAGAAGGGCATCCCCGTCCCCGGGGGCGACCCGTGCCTGTCGTGCCCGCCGTTCGAGCTGTTCGAGATCGCGGTGCTGGGCGGGCTGGTCCAGGCCAGCTTCGGGGTGGCCGACAAGGTCAAGGCCCAGGCCGAGAAGGCCCCCCACCGCCGGCTGAAGCTGGACGCCGACCGCCTGCTGGCGCTCCAGGACGAGGGGGCGGCCATCGGGGCCAAGGAGCTGCGCCGGGCCCTGGCCCGCTCGGTGGAGGAGCTCAAGCCGGTGGTCGGCTGATCGGCGGGGGCCCGGCGGGCGGCTGCCACCACACCGGTCGCCCGGGCGTGGTTGTAGTTACCCGCCGGGCGGTGGCCCGCTCGCCGTCGCCGCCGACCGATCCGGCCGACCCCGAGTAAACAGGTCACCGAAACGGTGACCTGTTCACTCGGGAGTGCGGTCGGCCGGGGGTCGAACGAAGGCCGGAGGGCCGGGCGC
>JBOGHR010000002.1:0-2806 GCA_050744905.1 Acidimicrobiales bacterium | reverse complement strand
AGCCGGGCCAGACCGGCCTCGACCGGGCCAACCAGACCCCTGCCGCCGGCCGCGTGCCGACGTCGGTGCCCGCCGGCAAGCCGGCGACGGTCCCCGCTCCGGCCACCGCCGGCGCTCCGGCCGGTGCCGGGTCGCAGTCCTCGACCGGCCTCGACACGGCCAACACCACGCCGGCCGCCGGCCACACCCCCGAGTCGGCACCCGCCGGGCCGCCGGTCACCTCGCCGCCGGCCGACGCCGGCACGCAGGGCTCCACCGGAACCGATGCTGCGTCCGAGACTCCGGCCGCCGGGTACACGCCCGAGTCGGTGCCGCCTGCCCCTGCAGGACGGCGGTAGCTCGCCCTTGGTCCGCATGAAGGCCCGCAGGGTTGCCTGCGGGCCTTCTGCGGCGTTCGTGGCAATGGCTCAAGCCGCTAGCGGCGGCGATGGGTGAGCGGCTCGGTCTGCCATCGCCGGACGTCCGCGAAGGCGGCCAGCCGCCGGCTGAGCGGTCGCCGTTGCTTGTCGGCGAGCCGTGTCCACCGCCATCGAGGCACGTCTCTCCATCCACGCCGTGCGGTAGCCGACCATCCACTCCTGCCGACGCCCACTGCCGCCTCTCGGCCGAGACGGCGAGACCAGCGGGCGGCGCCGGACACGGGCCGACGGGTTCCTTTGGATGAATCGTCTCGACTGACGTCGGGAAAGCGACAAGGAGGGTTGGAACGTTGTCCGCACGGAGTTCGTGCCCGCGCGGCATCCACCGGCGCGGGGAGAGAGGCGCGGTCTTGATCCTGGCCGTCCCCGGCCTGGTGCTCGCCATGGCGGCCAGCGCGCTGTCGGTGGACATCGGCCGCCATGCGCTCGAGAAGCGCCGCAACCAGTCGGTGGCCGACCTGGCCGCCCTCGACGCCGCCCGTGACCCGCTCACCGCGCAGGCGGCGGCGGAGGCGGCGGCGGAGAGGAACGGCTTTCGCCTCTCGACGCCCGGCAACACCGTGACCGCCGAGGTGGGCTCGGTGGACGCCGCCAACACCTTCACCCCCGGCGCCGGCGAATCGGCGGTGCGGGTCAGCATCGCCTCGCAGGTCGACTACATCTTCGCCCCCGGCTCGCGCCGGGTGACGGCCCGGGCGGTGGCGACGATCCACGACCCGAAACGGGCCGGCTTCGCCATCGGCTCGTCCCTCGCCGGCATCGACACCACCAAGGCGCCGCTGCTCGACGCCGTGCTGGGCCAGATGATGGGCGGCAGCGCCGACGTGGTGGGCTGGCAGGGGCTGCTTGGCTCCCATGTCACCCTCGGCGAGCTGCACGCCGAGCTGGTCGAGGCCGGAGCGCACACGGGGACGCCCGAGGAGTTCCTCGATGCGGAGATCACCCTGGCGCAACTGGCGCAGGCCACCGCCGACGTCCTTACCAACAAAGGCGACTCCAACGCCGCCCTCTACGCCGGCTCCTACGGCATCGTCGCCCAGTCCAAGAACAGCGCCACGTTCTCGCTCGGCGAGTTGATGATGCTGGATCTGTCGAGCCGAGGCGCGGTGACGGCCGGCGAGATCAACGCCTTCCAGCTGCTGACGGCGAGCGCCATCGTCGCCAACGGGACGAACACGGTCGCAGTGCCCGATGCCGGCGTGAGCGTTCCCGGCGTGTCGAACACCTCGCTCAGCCTGCAGGTGATCGAGCCGCCGGTGTGGGTCGCCGGAGCTCAAGGGGTCACCGCCAGCACCGCCCAGGTCCGCCTCACCGTCACGCCCACCCTGGACCTGCCCATCTCTGTGACCGGGCTCATCGACCCGATGCTCTCCGGCGCGCTGCCCTTCGCCATCGAAGCAGCGGGCGCCCAGGGCACACTGAGCGGGATCACCTGCCCGGACCCCGCCGGCGGCATCGTCGTCACCGTCGACACCAAGCCGTTCTCGGGCGCCGCTTCGACCACGCTGCGGGCGAGCGACGCCACCGGGCCGCTGCTCGACATCCCGACCATGGGCACCGTTCCCGAGACGACCCCCAGCTCCACCGACCTCGCCTTCTCCTACGCCGACGAGTTCTGGCCCACCGCGCCGAGCAAGCGGGCCGGCTCGGTCCCTGTCGGCCTCGGCGGTCTCGCCAGCTTCACCCAGGAGGGCGATCCGACCGTGCTCGGCGTGCTGACGGTGTCCATCCTCGACATCGTGAACGGCGCCTACGCCGCATTGGGCCCGCTGATGGACGACCTCGACACCACCGTCGTCAGCCCCCTGCTCTCGACCCTCGGCGTGAGCATCGGGGCGTCGGACGTGACCGCCGTCAAGGGCGAGTTCACGGGATGTGACGTACCGCCCTACCCGAGCCTCGTCGGTTGACGGGGTCGATCCGCGGAAAAAGCCGGACGAAGTCGGCTCGCGCATGACCGCCGAGTTCCGAGGCTGGCGGTCGCGCTCGACACCGGCCCCCTCCTGGCGGTACGGTCCGCGCCGGCCCGGCGGCGAGTTGCGACACTGGTTCGAGGCGCGGGCCGTACGACGTGGTGCAGTTCGCCGAGTGGAGCAACGGAGTCGCCTTGCCGTCCTTGCCACCGAGAACCCGCCGTCGAGCCGTGGCCCTGGCCCTGGTCGGGCTGGTCGTCGCCGGCCCGGCGGTGGAGGCGCAGGCCAAGGAGCACACGCCCGAGGCCCGTCGCCGCGACGTGCAGGGCAAGCGGGCCCGGCAGGCCGCCGAGGTGAACGTGCTGAAGGCGTCCGACGCCGAGCTGGAGCGGGCGCTGGACCGCCTGGATGCCAACGTCCGGGCGTCCGAGGCGCGGGCGGCCTCCGCCCGGCAGGCGGCCGACGCTGCGGCGG
>JBOGHR010000001.1:0-5183 GCA_050744905.1 Acidimicrobiales bacterium | reverse complement strand
TCCGCCAGATCGAAGCCAAGGCGCTGAGCCGGCTGCGCCACCCCGCCGCCCGCCCGGCCGGTGGGGTGCCGGCGACGGCGCGGTCCGTCCCCGGCACCCCCGGCGCCCCTCGTGCCGGGGCTCAGGCGGTGAGCTGAGCCGACGCGTTCTTGGGCGGCCGGCCCCGCTTGCGCTTGAACGGCAGCACCTTGCCGTTCAGGAAGAGCTGGCCGCCCCACACGCCCCACGGCTCCCGGCGGGCGAGGGCGCCGGCCAGGCACGGCTCGCGCACCGGGCAGTCGGCGCAGATGCACTTGGCCCGCGCGATGTCGTCCAGCTGCTCGGAGAAGAACAGCTCCACGAACGCCCCGGTGCCGTCGCGGCACCGGGCCCGCGCCCAGTCGACGTCGGGCTCCTCCCCGGCCCCCACTCCTGCGATCCACCCGGCGAGCATCTCGCCTCTCCCCTCGTCCGTACTCCATCCGATCCTGGGAAATAGCAAAGGCCGCCGGGGGATCCCGGCGGCCTGGGGTCTTCCCGAAGGAGTGGGACCGTCTACCCGGTTCCGTCCCCTTCCAGGCCCTCGAGCCGCCCGTCGACGCCGACCGTGGTGAACCACGAGCCCTGGCCGACCACCGCGATCCGGCCGTAGTCGCACACGGACGCGTGCATGGCGGCGCGGCGGAGTCGGGCAGGCGCGTGGGCGCCGCTCCCGCCCACCGGCTTCCCGCTCATCCGATCCATGCTCTCCACCACGGCGCTCCTGGTCCGACGCCCGGCGCCCAGCCGGGTTTCGCCATGGCACCACGCCGAGCCGGGCCCGTCAACTGGTTTTCCGTCACATCTCCAGTCCAGCCGTGGCCCGGCCGACTCGGGGGCGCCCGGGATGCCGCCGTCGCCGGTCCTGCTCAGGTGGGCGGTCCGGACCGGGCGGCGACCAGCGCGGCCAGGAGCTCGGGCGTCGCCGCCGCCACCGGCGAGCGCCGGTCGGTGTGGCCGCGGGCCTCCAGCGGGCGGCCGTCGAGGTCGGCCACCACCGCCCCCGCCTCCCGGCACACCAGCATCCCGCCCAGGTAGTCCCACGGCCCGTGGGCGTCGTGCCCGCAGTCGAGGTAGGCGTCGACCACTCCGCCGGCCACCGCGCACAGGTCCAGGGCGGCGGCTCCCAGGGCCCGGAACTGGCGCCAGCCGAGGTGCCGGGCCGGGAGACCGGACACGGCCACCAGGGCGTCGGGGAGCGCCGTGCACCCCGACGGCCGCAGCGGGCGCCCGTCACAGCGCGCCCCGCCGCCGCGGACGGCCTCGAAGCGGGCCCCGTCGGCCTGGTTCACGACCACCGCCGCCCGCGCCCCGTCGGCGTCGAGGACGCACAGGCTGGTGGCGTACCAGGGGATGCGCCGGGATGCGTTGGTCGATCCGTCGACGGGGTCGACGACGGCGAGGAGGGGCCGGTCGGGGTGGTGGAGGCCGCTCTCCTCGCTGAGGGCGCCGATCCCCGCCCGGGTCAGGACGTCGAGAGCCGCCGAGTCGGCGGCCAGGTCGCTCAGGTACTGCCCGGGGCGGGTGCCCGCCGGCCCCCAGTCGTCGAGGTCGTCGAGCACCGCCCGCACGGCGTCGGCCGCCTCGTGCAGCACCGCCAGCAACGTGGCATCGTCCATGGGGCGAACCTACCGGCGGCGGCCACCGGCTCCTAGGCTCGCGACGTGGCCGTCATCGATGTCGCCGGCTTCGTCGCCGACCTGAAGGGGCACGCCGTCGACCACGGCTTCCACGTCCACGACGAGCGCCACTTCGTCGAGACGTACTCGCTGCGCCAGGCGTGGGAGGTCGACCTGCACCCCGAGGAGGGCTGCGGCATGCCCGTCGACCTCCACCTCGCCCTGGAGGTCGACCCCCGGGTGCTCCTGTCGTTCGAGGACCTGGTGGTCGACCTCCCGGAGGACGCCGAGCCGCCCGACGACTTCCACTTCCCGCTCACCTTCACCTGGGCGCTGCCGCCGCTGCCGTCGGGGCCCGACCTTCTCCAGCTCCACCTCGACCTGGCCGGCGTCGCCGGCCTCGACCTCCCCCTCGAGGTGTCCGCCATCGACTCGTTCCCGTCGGCCACCGACGCGCCCGAGCGCAGCCTCACCATCATCGCCCGCCAGCGGGTGTCGCTGGCCCGCATCCTGGCCGGCGACGATCTGCTGTGCGAGACGCTGGACCGCTGCCTGGCCGTGAGCCAGCACCTGCTGGAGGCCGCTCCCCGCTGGCTGTCGGAGTCGGGCTGAGGGCCCCGACGCCCTCGGCGAACGGATGCGTTCCACCGGGACTCTCGGCACGTCGCGCCCACTCGGTGAGCCCCTGAGGCGAACGGACCGACGCCCGGGCGTGCCACCATCGCCGCGTGCGACCGCCCGGACCGCCGCTGGACGAGCTGGCGGCGGTGGTGGGCGGCCGCCACGTGCTGACCGGTCGCGACGTGGTGGCGGGCTACGCCGCCGACTGGACGGGCCGCTTCGTGGGCGCCACGCCCGCCGTCGTCCGCCCCGGCTCGACGGCCGAGGTGGCGGCGGTCGTGGCGGCCTGCCGCGCCCACGGCACCGCCATCGTGCCCCAGGGGGGCAACACCGGCCTGGTCGGGGGCGGCGTCCCCCTGGCCGGCGAGGTGGTGCTGAGCCTGCGACGGCTCTCCGCGGTGGGGCCCGCCGACGCCACCGCCGGCCAGCTCACGGCTGGTGCGGGCGCCACGCTGTCCGACGTGCACCGGGCGGCGGCCGCCGCCGGGTGGGCGTACGGGGTGGACATGGCCAGCCGCGACAGCGCCACCGTCGGGGGGACGGTGGCGACCAACGCCGGCGGCACCCGCGTCCTCCGCCACGGCGACACCCGGGCCCAGGTGCTCGGCATCGAGGCGGTGCTGGGCGACGGGTCGGTCGTGTCGCACCTGGGGGGGCTGGTCAAGGACAACACCGGCTACCACCTGCCGTCGCTGCTGTGCGGCAGCGAGGGCACCCTCGCCGTCGTCACCGCCGCCCGGCTCCGCCTGGTGCCCCGCGCCGACGAGCGGGTGACCGCCCTGGTCGCCTTCGGCGCCGTCGGCGACGCCGTGGCGGCGGCGGGGTCGCTGCGGCGGGCCCTCGCCTCCCTCGACGCCGCCGAGCTGTTCCTCGACCCCGGCCTCGCCCTGGTGTGCTCGGTCACCGGCCGGGGCCGGCCCTTCCCGTGCGCCCATGGCGCCTACCTGCTGGTGGAGGCGGCCGGCGCCACCAGCCCCCTCGACGACCTGGCCGGGGCCGTGGAGTCGCTGGCGGGGGCGGAGGACGTGGCCGTGGCCGTCGACTCCGTGCGGGCGGCCGAGCTGTGGCGCTACCGCGAGGCGCACACCGAGGCGATCGCCACCCTGGGCCCGGCCCACAAGCTCGACGTGGCCGTGCCGGCCGACGCCCTGGCCGCCTTCGTCGACGCCGTGCCCGCCGTGGTCGCCGCCGTGGCGCCCCGGGCCCGCACGTGGCTGTTCGGCCACGTCTGCGACGGCAACGTGCACGTCAACGTGACCGGCGTGGCGCCCGGCGACGCCGCCGTCGACGACGCCGTGCTGCGCCGGGTCGCTGCCCTGGGCGGCAGCATCAGCGCCGAGCACGGCATCGGCACGGCCAAGCGGGCGTGGCTGGGCCTGGGGCGCAGCCCGGCCGAGATCGCCGCCTTCCGGGCCGTCAAGCGGGCCCTCGACCCCGAGGGGATCCTCAACCCCAACGTGCTCCTGCCGCCCCCCTGAGCGGCCGCTCGGCGCCCCGCCCGCTCGGCTCGTACCGCCGATGGCGGGCCGGGCCCCCTACAGGAACTCGACGCCCTGGGCCAGGGGGAGCTGGTCGGAGTAGTTGACGGTGGTGGTCTGGCGGCGCATGTACGCCTTCCACGAGTCCGAGCCCGCCTCGCGGCCGCCGCCGCTGTCCTTCTCGCCGCCGAAGGCGCCGCCGATCTCGGCCCCCGACGGGCCGATGTTCACGTTGGCGATCCCGCAGTCCGAGCCGGCGGCGGAGACGAACCGCTCGGCGTCGCGGACCTCGGTGGTGAACACCGACGAGGACAGCCCGTGGCGGGCGGCGTTGTGCAGGGCCAGGGCCTCGTCCCAGTCGTCGTAGGCCAGGACGTAGAGCAGGGGGGCGAAGGTCTCGCGCAGCACGACGGGCGACTGCGCCGGCATCGATGCGATGGCGGGGCGGACGTAGAACGCGCCCGGGGCCTCGCCCTCCAGCACCCGCTCGCCGCCGCACACCACCGTGCCGCCCTCCTCCCCCACCCGGACGAGGGCGGCCGCCATGGCGCGGTGCGCGCCGGCGTCGACCAGCGGGCCGACCAGGGTGGAGGGTTGGAGGGGGCTGCCGACGGGCAGCGTGCGGTAGGCGGCGGACAGCCGTTCGACCAATTCGTCGTGGCGGGACCGGTGCACGATGAGGCGACGAAGGGTGGTGCAGCGCTGGCCGGCCGTGCCGGCGGCGGCGAAGGCCACCGCCCGCACGGCCAGGTCGAGGTCGGCCGACGGCGCCACGACGGCCCCGTTGTTGCCGCTCAGCTCCAGCACGCACCGCCCGAACCGGGCCGCCACCAGCGGCGCCACGCCCCGGCCCATGCCGGTCGACCCGGTGGCGGACACCAGGGGCACCAGCGGCGACGCCGCCAGCCGCTCCCCGACCTCGGCGCCGCCGAGGACCACCTGGCACAGCCCCCCGGGAGCCCCGGCGGCCGCCGCCGCCCGGGCGACCAGGCCGGCGCAGGCGAGGGCGGTGAGGGGCGTCTTCTCCGAGGGCTTCCAGACCACCGGGTCGCCGCAGACCAGGGCGGTCGCCGCGTTCCACGCCCACACCGCCACCGGGAAGTTGAACGACGTGATCACCGCGCACACGCCCAGCGGGTGCCACACCTCGGCCATGCGGTGCCCGGGCCGCTCCGACGCCATGGTGAGCCCGTAGAGCTGGCGGGAGAGGCCCACGGCGAAGTCGCACATGTCGATCATCTCCTGGACCTCGCCCAGGGCCTCCGAGCGGATCTTCCCGGCCTCGACGGTCACCAGGTCGGCCAGGGCCGACCGGTGGCGGCGGAGCTGGTCGCCCAGCAGGCGCACGACCTCTCCCCGGCGGGGCGCCGGCACCAGGCGCCAGGCCGCGAAGGCGGCCGCCGCCCGCTCCACGGCGGCGTCCACCTCGCCGGGGGCGTGCCCCACC